>NZ_JBMWDP010000051.1:0-20296 GCF_049545505.1 Stenotrophomonas sp. NPDC077421
CAGGGTGTGGCCGGCATTGTGACCGCCCTGGAAGCGCACGACGGCGCCGATTTCCTCGGTGAGCAGATCGACGATCTTGCCTTTGCCTTCATCGCCCCACTGGGCACCAAGCACTACGACAGACTGACCCATGACGGGCTCCTCAATGTGTTGCGGCCATCGGGGCCGCGGACGGGTAGACCGTGGCGGGGCTGGCCAGCGCGGTGATGGCGGCTCCAAACGGGGAGCGGCCGGCGATGGAAGGCCCAGACACAGAAAAAGCCGAACGGGGAGGCCCGTCCGGCTTTTGTGCATTATCCGGGTTTCCGGGGTCCGGTGCCACCCCGGCGGCACGCGGCTTCACCGTCCGGTCAGGCCCGCCATCCGGGGGCCGGGCCGTCTCAATGCTTCAGCCACCACAGCGTGGTGAGGCCGGCCAGCAGGATCACCCCGCCCCAGGTCCGCAGGGCGCTGCTGCGCAGCATCAGCAGCTGCTCGGCCATGCGCTTCCAGGCACGGGGCGCGACGAACAGGAACAGGCCTTCGAACACGGCCACCAGGCACAGCGCCGAGAACAGGTCTTTCATGAAGAACTCCACACCATCACAAATGAAACGGGGACCCGGTCTGCACCGGGTCCCCGTGGGCTACTGCCGTCTGCGGCCTCAGCGATCGCTCTTGAGGTACTGCAGGAACGGATCGTTCTTGTCGAGCACGATCACGCCATTGCCGTCGGTCATGGAGCCGCGGTAGGCCTCCAGGCTGCGGTAGAAGGCGTAGAACGACGGGTCGGCCGAACCGGCCTTGCCGTAGATGCGGGCGGCTTCGGCGTCACCGGCACCGCGCAGCTGCTGGGCATCGCGCTCGGCTTCGGCCACCAGCACGGTGCTGTCGCGGTCGGCCTGGGCACGGATGGTCAGCGACTGCTCCTCACCCTCGGCGCGCAGCTTGGCCGCTTCCTGCTTGCGCTGGGCGCGCATGCGCTCGTACACATCGTTGATCACCTGGCTGTCGGTGGGCAGGTCGATCTGCTTGATGCGCAGGTCGATGATTTCCATGCCCAGTTCCTTGACCGCCTTGTTGATGCCGGTCAACTGGTTGGCGATCAGTTCGCTGCGATCACCCGACACCAGCTGCTGCAGGGTGCGCGAGTTGATCTGGTTGCGCAGCGAGTCGGTGATGATCGGTGCCAGGCGCGCATTGGCCAGGGCGGCATCGCCACCGGTGGCGCGGTAGTAGTTGCGCACGTCGGAAATGCGGCCGATGGCGAAGAAGTCGACGCTGACGTCCTTCTGCTCGGCGGTGAAGTAACGCGCCGGCGCGGTGTCCAGCACCTGGAAGCGGCGGTCGAACACGCGTACCGATTCCACCAGCGGCACCTTGAAGTGCAGGCCCGGCTTGATGTCCGCACGGACCACCTTGCCCAGGTTCAACACCATCGCGGTCTGGTCCTCACGGACCACGTACACCGACCCCAACAGGCCCAGCAGGGCGGCCACGGCCAACCCGATCCACAGTGAACTCTTCATCGGCTGGCTCCTTCACGACCGGTCGGTCGTCCGGTGGGTCGGGTGGTCGGGCGCTCGGCATCGCGCGCCCCATCCACCGGCGTGCTGGCCGGCAACGACGGCAGCATCACTTCCGGGGTCACCGCCGGGGCGGCGCCGGCGGCACCGGCGCGGGCATCACCCGGCATCGGCACGTAGATCAGCTGGCGGCCATCGCCACCGATGATCTTGCGGTTCTGCGAGAGCACCTGCTCCACCGTTTCCAGCCACAGCCGCTTGCGGGTGACTTCCGGGGCGTCCTTGTACTGCACCTGCAGCAGGCTGAAGCGGTCGGCATCACCCTGCGCCTTGGACACCACCGCCTGCTTGTAGCCTTCGGCGGTGGTGCGGGCACGCGAGGCCTGGCCGCGCGCTTCGGGCACGACCTTGGCCGCATAGGCCTGGGCTTCGTTGATCAGGCGTTCCTTGACCTGCTGCGCGCCGTTGACCTCGTCGAACGCCGGCTTCACTTCTTCCGGCGGGCGCGCGTCGGGCAGGGTCAGCCCGGTCACGACCAGGCCGGTCTGGTAGGCCTTCAGCGCCGACTGCAGACGCTCTTCGGCGACCACGGCCAGCGGGCCGCGGTTGTTCAGCACGGTATTGAGGTCGGCACGGCCCACCTGCTCGCGCACCGCGCTCTGCGCCGACTGCTCCAGCACCTGGTCGGCCGAGACCGAACCGAACAGGTACTTCTGCGGATCGGCGATGCGGTACTGCACGTTGACCGAGACGTTGACGATGTTCTCGTCACGGGTCAGCACCGGCACCTGGCTGCTGAAGGTCTTGATCTGGGTGGCATTGACCTTGGTCACCGATTCGATCGGCCACGGCAGCTTGAAGTTCGGGCCAGGCCCCAGGATCCGCGAGAACTGGCCGAAACGCAGCACCACGCCACGTTGCTGTTCGCCGATCAGCTGGAAACTGGAGAACAGCAGCAGCAGCACCACCGCCACCGCGACCCAGCGCAGGATGTTCCCATCGAACATCTCCTTCAGCGGTCCGGGCAATCCGCCCCAACCACCGCCATTGCCGCCGCCGCGCGGCTTGAACGGCCCGCGTCGATTATCGTCGGGGCCTTGTCCGCCCTTGTTGCCGCCGGGTGTATTCCAGGCCATGCACGCTCCATCAAGGTAAGGCTGCCTGCGGGCCACTCCCGCAACGTCAACCGGTGTATCTCATCCGATTCTACTAGATGGGGCTGACCGGCAGGATTGGAAGGGGGAAGGTGGCGCGGGATGCGATTCATGCAGCCTTGCACCGGCCCCGCCCCCGCTGCCAGCGGGTAAGGTGTGTGCCTCCCTTCCCCGCCAGGTCCCGGCCATGCTCCCTTCCGCCCCCTTCGACGCATTCCGCATCCACCAGGCCGCCGACGGCGGCCATCGGGCCGGGATGGAGCAGATCGGACTGGACGACCTGGCGCCCGGCGAGGTGGTGATCCGGGCCGGCTGGTCCTCGGTCAACTACAAGGATGCCCTGGCCGGCACCGGCACGGGGCGGATCCTGCGACGCTTTCCGCTGGTGGGCGGGATCGATGTGGCCGGCACGGTGGTCGCCTCCACCGACCCGGCCTGGCGCGAAGGCGATGCGGTGCTGGCCACCGGCTGCGGGCTGAGCGAGACCCGCGATGGCGGCTACAGCCAGTATGTCCGGCTGGCCTCCAGCGCGGTGATCGCCCAGCCGGCCGGGCTGACCCCGCGCGAGGCGATGATCCTGGGCACGGCCGGTTTCACTGCCGCGCTGGCGCTGCTGCGCATGCTCGACAACCGGCTGACGCCCGAACTGGGGCCGCTGGCGGTCACCGGCGCCACCGGCGGCGTGGGCTCGCTGGCGGTGGACATCTTCAGCCAGGCCGGATTCGAGGTGCATGCCATCAGCGGCAAGGCCGGGCAGGCCGACTACCTGCGCGGCCTGGGGGCGCGTGAGGTGCTGCCGCGCGAGGCGCTGGCCACCACCCGGCCGATGGAATCGGCGCGCTTCGGTGGCGGCCTGGACAACGCCGGCGGGCCGATGCTGGCCAGCCTGCTGGCGCAGACCGCGCCGTACGGCAGCGTGGTCAGTGCCGGACTCGCCGCCAGCCCTGCGCTGGACATGACGGTGATGCCCTTCATCATCCGCGGCGTGTCGCTGCTGGGCGTGTCCTCCTCCAGCGCGCCGCGGGTGCTGCGCGAGAAGGTGTGGGACAAGCTCGGCAGCGAGTGGCGGCCGCGCCACCTGGAGCGCATCTGCACCGGCGAAGTGGGCCTGGACGGCCTGCCTGGGGTGTTCGAACGGCTCCTGGCCGGCGGAGGGCACGGGCGTACGGTGGTACGAATCGACTGAGCGCGCCAGCCGGGCGACGGACGGTGCGCCGGATGCTTCACGCCGATGCGAGGCGCGCACTACACTGCGCGCATCACATGGGGAACAACATGGCACGCATTCTGATCGTCGACGATTCACCGTCGCAGCTGTTGGGGATACAGCGCATCGTCGAGAAGCTCGGTCACGAGATCCTGACCGCCACCGATGGTGCGGCCGGTGTGGAAGCGGCCAAGGCCGAACTGCCCGACCTGGTCCTGATGGACGTGGTGATGCCCAACCTCAACGGCTTCCAGGCGACCCGCACGCTGTCGCGCGATGCGGCCACCAAGCATATCCCGGTGATCCTGGTGACCACCAAGGACCAGGACACCGACCGCATGTGGGGCATGCGGCAGGGCGCCAAGGCCTACATCACCAAGCCGTTCTCCGAGGACGAGCTGTCCGAGGTGCTGGAGCGGGTGTTCAGCAGCCAGGAACCGCCGGCCCTTTGACCCGCGTGCCGACCTGCGGTCGGCACCCACCGGGCGTCGTTCAGATCTTCTCGCCGAAGGCCTTGGCCAGCGCCTTGTAGGCCTTTTTCTGCGCTTCTTCGGTCGGGGCCGGCGCGACGATCTCCAGTTCCACGATCTGGTCCCCGTCCGGCGTGCCGGGCAGGCCGCGGCCACGCAGGCGCAGCTTGCGCCCCGCATCCGAATCGGCCGGCACCTTCAGTTCCACCGCACCGCCCAGCGTCGGGACGCTGATGCTGGTGCCCAGCGCCGCCTGCCACGGCGTCACCTGCAGGGTGTAGAGCACGTTGCGTCCGTCCACCTCGAACTGCGGATGTTCGGCGTACTCCACTTCCAGCAGCAGGTTGCCACCGCCGTTGCCCTGCCCGGTCAGACGGATCACCTGGCCGGGACGGATGCCCTTGGGGACGCGCACGTCCAGCTGGCGGCCGTTGACGTTGATGCGCAGCGAGTCGCCGGCATAAGCCGCTTCCAGCGGCACGGAGAGTTTGGCGCGGGTGTCGCGCAGCGGCTGCTGGCCAGCGCCGGCGCCGGCGAAACCGCTGGAGCGCCCGCCACCGCCACCGCCGCGCTGGCGCGCGAACAGGCTTTCGAAGAAGTCGCTGAACCCGCCACCGCCGGCGCCACCGCCGAACACCTCCTCGAAATCAAAGCCCTGGCCACCGCCATAGTTCGGCGGTGCGTGGAACTCCTCGCCCGGGCGATAGCCCTGCGCCTTGAGCTGGTCGTAGGCGGCGCGCTTCTGCGGGTCGCGCAGGGCCTCATAGGCCTCGTTGACGGCCTTGAACTTCTCTTCCGCGCCGGCCTCCTTGCTGACGTCGGGGTGGTACTTGCGCGCCAGCCGCCGGTAGGCGGTCTTGATCTCCGCGTCGCCCGCGGTCGGTTCCACACCGAGCGTGGCGTAATAATCCTTGAATTCCATCCAGACACCTCGAATAAGTTCGGTCGCCCACGCAGGCGGGCACCGTCCGGCCAATTCTAGCGGTTGGCGACGCTTCCGCCCGTCACCCCCGGGCCCGCGGCTTGATCCTGCGCAATGCCAGCGCCATCGACGAGGGCCAGAATGGGGCTGGACAGCGCGTTTTCAACGTTTTGACGCCGCCCTCCCATCGCCCGCCCTACCCTGCCGCTGTACAAGGAGCCCGCATGACCATCCACGTAGGCGATCGCATCCCCGAAGTGACCCTCAAGCGCATCCGCGAGGGCATGGAGACCATCGACACCCACGCCCTGTTCGACGGGCGCAAGGCGGTGCTGTTTGCCGTGCCGGGGGCCTTCACGCCCACCTGCTCGGCCCGCCACCTGCCCGGCTACATCGAGCACTTCGCCGATTTCCGCCACCTCGGCATCGATGTGTTCTGCATGGCCGTCAACGACCCGTTCGTGATGAAGGCCTGGGGCGAAAGCCAACAGGTCCCCGATGGCCTGCAGATGCTGTCGGACGGCAACGGCGAATTCACCCGCGCCCTGGGTCTGGAGATGGACGCCAGCAGTTCCTGCATGGGCCTGCGCTCGCGCCGCTTCGCGCTGTACGTCGAAGACGGCGTCGTGCGCCAGACCTTCATCGAAGAACCCGGCACATTCGAGGTGTCCTCCGCGCAGTACGTGCTGGAGCACCTTTCCCGCTGAACCCACGCAACAGAGGAACCCGGCCAGCCATGTCAAAGCCAGCCAAGAATGCCCGCCCCGCCCCTTCTTCCGCCGCCGGCACCCGACGTCCGGCCGGCATCAGCGACACCGCCACCCTGCGTGCGCGTGCGCGCAAGGACATCGAAGACGGCGCCATCACCGACACCTACAGCGCCGACCGCAAGGCGGTGATCAAGCTGCTCAACGACGCCCTGGCCACCGAATATGTGTGCGTGCTGCGCTACTACCGCCACTACTTCATGGCCAAGGGCATGCTCGCCGATGCGGTGAAGGCCGAGTTCCTTGAACATGCCCAGCAGGAGCAGGCGCATGCCGGCAAGCTGGCCGAGCGCATCGTGCAGCTGGGCGGGGAACCGGACCTCAATCCGGACACGCTGACCGCGCGCTCGCACGCCGAGTACAAGGAAGGCACCGATCTGCGCGACATGGTCCGTGAGAACCTGATCGCCGAGCGCATCGCGATCGACAGCTATCGCGAGATGATCAACTTCGTCGGCGACAAGGACACCACGACCAAGCGCATCCTGGAAGAGATCCTGGCGCAGGAAGAGGAGCACGCTGACGAATTCGCCGACCTGCTGGAAGGCTGGATCGGCGAGTAGCACTGGCGGCCGGCCGGCGGCCGACACCCACCTGCGCTGCGCTCAGCGCAGGATGCGGAAGCGCACCTGGGTCCAGGCGCCATCCGTGGCGAGTGTGGTCAGGGTGTGGTCGCCGACGTCGTCAAAATCCCGCTGGAACAGGCGCGCGCCTTCGGTGCGCGCGATCCAGCGGTCATCCAGCAGCCAGTCGATGCTGCCATCTGTCCCGAGCGCACGCAGCTGCAGGCGCACACCGTGCTCGGCGTTGGGTGCCCGTGCCAACGTCGCACGGTCGTTGAGCCCTTCGATGTGCAGGCTGCCGCCGCTCTGCCGGCCGTCGTCGCGGCAGTCCGGGGACAGCGCGGGCAACTGCGCGGCGCGGCGCTGCGCCAACGGCAGCCACGGCGATACCAGCGCCGGCCAGCGGGCGATCTCGCGCGCTTCGGCCACATGCGGTGCGCTGCAGTCAGGCGACAGCCGCAGGCCGGTGCGCGCGTCCACCTCGAAGCGCTGCCGCCCGGGTTGCCAGAGCCGCGCATCACGCTCGGCAAACGTCGGCGGCACCACCCCGTCCAGCACGAACGCCTGCAGGCGACGCTGGCACAGGTCAGGCGGCGTACCGTCCGCCAGCTCACCGGTCGGCCAGCAGATGTCGGTGCGGGTCACGCTGGCCGGCATCGGCGCCGCGCTGGCATCGCCGCTCTGGCGCGGCAGGCTGTCGATCACTTCGAACATAAGCGGCAACGCGGTGACCGCGCCGTACTGGCCGGGCAGCGGGGTGCCGTCAGGCCGCCCGACCCACACGCCCACCGTGTAGTGCCGCGTGCTGCCAATCGCCCACGCGTCGCGGTAGCCATAGCTGGTGCCGGTCTTCCAGGCCACGCGCGGCCGGCCGGTGACATCGAAGGTGCCGGTGCCGTAGCCAGGGCGCGGATTGGATTCAAGCACCTCGCGGGTGATCCACGCCGCGCCCGGCGACATCAGCCGCCGCTCGATCACCGCATCGTCGGCGGTGTAGCGCACCCGCCCGGCGATGCCATTGCGGTTGAAAGCGGCGAACGCGCCCACCAGGTCTTCCAGCCGTGCGCCGGTGCCGCCCAGGATCAGCGACAGGTTCGGGCTGCTGCCGCGTGGAAAGCGCAGGGTGATGCCGGCATGCGACAGCCGCGCGGCAAAGCGCGCCGGCCCCACCCGGTCCAGCAGGTCCACGGCGGGCACGTTCAGTGACAGCCGCAGTGCGGTAGCCGAACTGACCGGGCCGTTGAAGGCGGCATCGAAGTTGCCCGGACGGTAGCCGCCGAAGCCCTGCGGCGCATCGACCATCAGGCTTTCGGAGTGGATCAGCCCATCGTCCAGCGCCATTCCGTACAGGAACGGTTTGAGCGTGGAGCCGGGCGAACGCCAGGCCGCCACCATGTCCACGTGGCCGAGCCGTTGTTTGTCGCCGAATGCCACCGAACCGACGTAGGCGCGCGCTTCGAGGGTGCGGTTGTCGACCACCAGCAATGCCGCCGAGGTGCGCTCGGGCAGCTGCGAGAAATAGGAGGACACGCGTTCTTCGAGCGTGCGCTGCAGGCCGATGTCCAGCGTGCTCTGGATCCGCGCCGAGCGCGGCTGCGCCGACCGCAGCCGCTGCGCGAGCAAGGCGGCGTGCAGCGGCGGCTGCAGCGCGCGGGTCACCACCGGCTCGATCCGCGCATCGTCCACCTCCTCACGCGACCACACGCCGAGGTCGGCCATGCGCGTGAGGACCTTGTCGCGTGCAGCCTGCGCCGCCTCGGGATGGCGGTCCGGCCGCAGCCGGCTGGGCGACTGCGGCAGCACCGCGAGCAGCGCCGCCTCGGCATGCGACAGCGCCGAGGCCGGCTTGCCCAGGTAGGCCCAGCTCGCCGCTTCGACGCCTTCGATGGTGCCGCCGTAAGGTGCGCGCTCCAGGTACAGCGCCAGGATCTGCGCCTTGCTCAGGTGCACCTCCAGCTGCACCGCGCGCAGCAGCTGCTTGGCCTTGCCCCACGGGGTACGGGTATGCGGGTCGAGGATGCGCGCCACCTGCATGGTGAGAGTGGAACCGCCGGAGACGATCCGGCGCTCGACCACCCATTGCCTGCCGGCGCGCAGCATCGCCCACGGGTTGACGCCGGGATGGCGCCAGAACCAGCGGTCCTCGTAACCGAGCAGCGCCTGCAGGTACAGCGGCGACACACTGTCGGCGGAGGCCGGATAGCGCCACACGCCTTCGGCGTCGGCGAAGGCACGCAGCGGCGTCCCGTCACGCGCGACCACCAGTGTGCTGGTATCGCGCTGGCGTGGCAGCGGCGGCGGGAACGCCAGGTCCAGCGCCAGCAGCAGTGCCAGCGCGCCCGCCGTGCCCCAGCGCAGCCACGGCCACAGCGGCCGCAACTGGCGGCGCAGACGGGAAAGGAAGGAAAAGGTCATGGCATCAACGACACGGACCGCCGGGCCGCCGCGCGGGCGGCGACCCGGCCAGTGGCTATGGCTGCACCACGGTCAGCGTGGTCGGGTTGCTGCGGCCCACGCCGCGCAGGTCGGGACGGTACATGTCCTCCACCAGCGGCGGCGGCACGCGGTAGGTGCCCGGGGTGACCGCACGCACCAGGTAGAACACCTTGGCCGTGCTGCCACGCGAGAGTTTGAGCGCGGCCACATAGCGGTCATCGCGGAACTCCTCATGCTTGACGTTGGCCGCATCGCCGCGGTCGTTCACGCTCAGCCCGTCGACCACCACGTCGGCCCACTGCTTGGCATCGCCCAGGTTGAAGTTCTCGATCTCCAGGCCGGCCGGCAGCAGGTCGGTGAGCAGCGCGTCGGGCATGTCCACGTTCGGGGTCACGCTGACCCGCACGATCAGCGCCTCGCCCTCCTTCAGCGCACGCGGCGTCCACGGCTTGCCGTCGGTGGTGTACCAGCTGCGCTCCACGCCAAGCGTACGGCTGTCCGGCTCGGGCGGGTTGCGCGGGATGCCGGCCACTTCCAGGCTGGCGAACATCGGCGGCTCGCCCTGCGGGGTGAAGCGCACGCCCTTGGCCAGTGCGGCGTAGTCGACGCTGCGGCCGAACATGCGGCGCGCGGAGATGGCCTCGCTCTCACCGCCGATCGCCAGCTCACCGGACACCAGCTTCTTCTGGTTGGCCGCCAGCGCCTTGCCCATGCGCGCCAGCGCCACCTGTTCCTGCGTGCTCAGCCACATATAGCCGCTGTTGCGGCGTGCATCGAGCGCGCGGCCCAGGTCGATGGCCCGCGCGTCGTACGCCGGCTTGGACAGCTTGCGCTCGTGCAGCAGCGCGATCATCAGGGCGTCGTCGCGGACGGCGCTGCCGTAGTCGCCGAAGTAGGCCGGACGGTCACCCGCGCTCTTGGCGAAGCCGGCCGCGATCGCGGCATCGCCGCGCTTGTGGTCGCCCTGCAGCGACAGCGCGATGCCGAGGTGAACCAGCGACAGCCCGGTCAGCGACTTGCTGCGCTCGTTGTCATACAGCGCGCGCAGCGTGCCCAGCGGAGCGCGGTTGACGCGGGCCAGCACATAGCCCGAGTACGCCTGGTTGGCAAACTTCAGGTTCTCGCGGCGCTCCTCGCCGTAGAACTGGTTGCCGCCGGACAGCAGGTCCTCGCTGAGGCGGTTGAGCGCCTTCTGCAGCACCGTGTCCGGTACCGCAAAGCCCGCGTCTTTGGCATCGAGCAGGAACTCGGCGATGTACGGAGTGAGCCACGGATTGACGTACCCGTCGTCGCCCCACATCGAGAAGTTGCCGTTGGCCACCTGCATCGAGGCCAGCCGGCCGAACGCCCCTTCCATGCGCTCGCGGCGGGTCTTGGCATCCAGGCCATCGGCGCCGAGCATGGCCGAGGTGGCCTCATCCAGCATCAGTGCCGCATAGCCCTTGCTGGTGGTCTGCTCGGCACAGCCGTAGGGGTAGTTGAGTGCGCCGTTGAGCGCACTGGCGAACGGAATCGGCGGCAAGGCGCTGACCAGCATGCGCGCGGTCACCGAGTCGTTCATCAGGCCATCGGCCAGGCTGGCGTCCATGCTCACCGCCGCCAGCGGATCGAGCGTGCGGGTCTGCGCGCGCAGTACCTGCGGCCATGCGGCACGCACCGGCAGGTCGTAGCGACGATCCACCTTGAAACCGTTGCCGTCCACGCGCACCCGCACCTTGGCCACCGTATAGCCCTCGCGCGCGGTGAGCGGGAAGCTCAAGGTGCGCTTGGCATCGACGGCCAGGGTCAGCGCGCGGGTCGGCTCGCCCAGCGTCAGCGGCCCGATTCCATCGACCTGCACCTTGAACTCGCCCGGCTTGCCGGTGAAGTTCTGCACATCCAGGGTCACCGTACTGGTATCGCCGGGTGCGAGCACGCGCGGCATGCTGGCCTCGGCCAGGATCGGCGCGCGCACCACGGTTTCCATGTCGCGCTTGCCGTACTGGTCGTCCGAATACACCAGCGCGGAGATGCGCAGGGTACCGTTGAAGTCCGGCACCTTCAGCGCAACCCGGGCAATACCCTTGGCATCGAGCTTCACCGGGCCGGAGAACAGGTCCACGGTCTGCACGCGCGCGGTGGGCCGCTTGGCCTGTGGCATCGCCGCCAGCGCCATGTCGCCGCCGAATTTCAGCTTGCCGCTGGCGCCGTCGAAGCTTTCGATCACACGGCTGTAGATGTCGTAAGCATCCACGCCCAGGCGGCGCTGCGCGAAGAAGTGCGCGGCGGCGTCGGGTACCGGGAAGCGGGTGATGTTGAGGATGCCCACATCCACCGCCGAAACGGTGACATGCGCGACCTTGCCGGCCAGCTGCGGAGCGCTCACGGTCACCGGCAGGGTCTGCTCGGGACGCATCTGCTTGGGCGCGGACAGGCCCACGGCGATCTGTCGGGCCTTGCGGTCCATCGGCACATGCACCACCCCCACCGCGCGGGCCGGGGTGATCTTGCTCGGCGCACTGCCGCCGCGGAACACCAGGGCGGTGATGTAGATGTCGTGGCGTTCCCATTCCGCCGTCACCGGGATGTCGAAGGTGCTGCCCGGCTTGGCATCGATGTCCTGCACGTAGAGCATCTTGTCGCTTTCCACCATCAGCACACCCTTGCCGGCGTGCGGCGGGGTGACGGTGACGCGCACGGTGTCACCGGCCTTGTAGGCGGTCTTGTCCAGGGCCAGTTTGACTTTGTCGGGACGTGCATCCAGACCGCGGTTGTCGTCATTCCAGCTCCAGCCGGCACGGAACGGGTAGCGGCTGGTCAGGCCGGTGGCCGGATCGAACACGTCCAGCCGGTACTCGCCCCACTCCACCGGGAAATCGACCGTGGTGGCGGCCGTGCCGGCATCGAGGGTGCGGGTTTCCTTGTTCTCGAAGCGGCGGGTGAAGTCGTAGTCCCAGCGGTTGTCGTTGAAGCTCCAGTGGTAGTCGCGCAGCTCGCGCACCAGCGTGGCTTTCAGGCCCTTGGCCGGCTGTGCCTTGCCAGCCGCATCCACGCGCATCAGTTCGAAGCGCGCGTTGCTGTTGGCGTCGGCGCCGTCCTCGGGCTTGAACAACGGGCGCACGCCAACCAGTACCGGGGCCGGCCACATCACCCGCTTGAGGGTGCGGGTGACGGTGCGGCCACCGGTCTCGTACACGCTGCCGGACACCACCACGGCCACCGGGGCGGTCGCCTTGACCTCGGCCGGCAGCACCACGTCCTGGCGCAGTTTGCCGTCGGCCGGGAACTCGGTGTCGATCACATCGCGCGCTTCGCGCGGCAGTTCCATCGTCGGGTCGCCGAAGAAGTAGCCGGGCAGCGATTCCACCGGCGACTGTTCGGCGGCCACCGCCAGCCGCGCGGTGAAGCGGTTGCCGTCGGCCGGCGCGCCATACAGGTAGGCGGCGTCGGCCATCAGCTTGAGCGGTTCGCCCGGCTTGAGGGTCTTCTGCGCGCTGTCCAGGTCCAGCTTCATGCGCTCGGGCAGGAACTCCTCGATGCGCAGCGTCATGCCCTGGATGGCTTCCTTGCTGGCGGGGTTGGTGCGGAACTCCACCTGCCAGCGCCCGGTCGGCGCTTCGGCCGGAATGGTCTGTTCAAAGCTGATGTAGCCCTGCTCGCCCGGCTGCAGCCGGGTTTCGCGGAAGGTCTTGCCGTCCGGCTGCTTCAGCCGCAGGAACACCGGCTGGGCGGCCTTGCCCGGGCCGCCGACGGGCTTGCCGTCGTTGTCGCGCAGCAGCGCGGAAATGCGCACCGTCTCGCCGGGGCGGTAGAGGTCGCGGCCGGACCAGGCGAACACGTCGAACCAGGCGTTGTCGCGCCCGGCGACGGCGAACTCGCTCAGGTCCAGCGCCGGCTGGTTGAACGGCAGCATGGTGGTGTCGCCGCCGCTGCTGGCGATCAGCACGTGGCTGGCATCCAGCGTGTACTTCAGCAGCGCGTTGCCATTGCCGTCGGTCGCGCCCTTGAGCACCACCTCACCCTTGGCATCGAGCACGCGCAGTTCGATCTTCTTGAGCGACGCGCCGCTCTGCAGGGAGGCGGTATGGACGAACAGCGTGTCCTTGTAGGCACGCGTGTGCAGGCCGATGTCACTGACCGTGAAGAACGCGGTATCGAACTCGCTGTCGAACGAGCCGCTGCGCTTCATCACCGCAAAGTACAGACCCGGGGCCTGCAGTTCCTTGATGTCCTGGGTGGGCAGGTAGGTGAGCACCCGCTCGTTCTGCTTGCCGCCCAGCACGAAACGGTTCACGTACACCGGCTCGGCCAGCTTGGACATCGGGGTCTTGTCGCCGTATTCGCTGTCCAGTTCCCAGCTGCCTCGGCGGCCGCCGCGCTGGTACTGGCTGAAGAAGTTCGGCAGCTCTTTCTCGCGCACGCGCAGGAACTCGACGTCCACTTCCGGCACGTTCACCGACACCACCGGCAGGCCACGGCTGTCGCGCGCGGGCAGCACGCTGCCCTGCGAGGCGAAGCCGGCAGCCGGCGACAGTTCGCCGCTGAACACCTTCTGTCGCAGCTCCTTGCCGATCCTGCTGCCGTCGGCGGCGAGCAGGTCCGGCGAGACGATCACGGTGTACTCCTTGGCCGCCTCCACGAAGGGGTAGCGCAGGGTCTTGCCGTCATCGGACAGGGTCCAGCTGCTCTCGTCGGTGCCGACTTTCTCGGCAAAGCGGACCAGCGTGTCGAAGTCCTGGGTGCCGACCAGCGGGCGCGAGAACTCCAGCGCCAGCGACAGGCCGTCGCTCTTCTGGTCCGGGAAGGCGCGCACCAAAGTAAACCCGGCAACGGTCTCGGCCTTGGCCGCGATCGGCGCCCCGGAAGGGGCCGGCAGCTGGCCGCTGTCGTTGCGCTTGCAGCCCCCGACGCCCAGTACCAGGCCGGCGGCAAGCGCCAGACCCGCGATTCCCTTCCAGCCCCATTGCCCGACCCGACTGCGGCTAGCCATGACGTCACTCCTTGATCAAGGAGGCCATTATAGGCACCGAGCCTTGCGGTCAGGTTGCCGGCGCCGCTGTCCGCCCCCCCTGCCGGGCAGCGCCGGGCACTACGCCACGTAAAGGTCCACGTACTCGTGGACGGGCATCGCCTCCAGCACCACCGGGTCGAGCGAGGCGTCCAGGATGCGGCGCTGCTGCACCGTCGGGAAGAGGCCGGCCAGGTGCCGGCGGAATTTGTCCTCCAGCAGCGGAATGCCTTCGGCGCGGCGGCGGGCGTGGCCAAGCGGATACTCGACCGTCTCCTCCAGCGTGGTGCCGTCCTTGAAGGTCACGTGCAGCGCGTTGGCGATACTGCGCTTGTCCGGGTCCAGGTAGTCGGCGGTGAAGCGCGGCTCCTCCACGCAGGCGATGCGCGCGCGCAGCGGGTCGATGCGTGGATCGGCGGCGACGTCGTCCTCGTAGTCCTCGGCAACCAGCCGGCCGAAGATCAGCGCGATGGCGACCATGTACTGCACGCAGTGGTCGCGGTCGGCCGGATTGTGCAGCGGCCCGGGCTTGTCGATGATCCGCAGGCAGGCCTGCTGGGTGCGCAGGGTGATCCGCTCAATGTCCTCACTGCGCCTGCCGGCCGCCCGCATCCGGGCGTGCACCTGCATGGCCGCTTCCACCGCCGTCTGGCCGTGGAACTCGGCCGGGTAGCTGATTTTGAACAGCACGTTCTCCATCACATAGCTGCCGTAGGGACGCTGGAAGCGGAATGGCTGCCCGCCGAAAGACACGTCGTAGAACCCCCACGTCGGCGCGGTCAGGGCACTGGGATAGCCCATCTCGCCCGTGGCCGCCATCAGCGCCAGGCGCACCGCGCGGCTGGTGGCGTCGCCGGCCGCCCAGCTTTTGCGTGAACCGGTGTTCGGCGCATGCCGGTACGTGCGCAGGGCCTGTCCGTCCACCCAGGCCAGCGACACCGCGTTGAGCATGCGTTCGCGGTCCAGCCCGAGCAGGTGCGCGACCACGGCAGTGGAGGCGACCTTGACCAGCACCACGTGGTCCAGTCCGACCCGGTTGAAGGCATTTTCCAGTGCGAGGCAGCCCTGGATTTCATGCGCCTTGATCATCGACACGAGCACGTCGCGCATGGTCAACGGAGGGCGACGCAGTGCCTCGGCATTGCGGCTGAGCCAGTCGGCAGTGGCCAGGATGCCGCCGAGATTGTCCGAGGGATGGCCCCACTCGGCGGCCAGCCAGGTGTCGTTGAAATCCAGCCAGCGCACCATTGCCCCGATGTTGAAGGCGGCCTGCACCGGGTCCAGCTCGAACCGGGTACCCGGCACCCTGGCCCCGTGGACCACCCGGGTTCCCGGCGCCAGCGGCCCGAGCAGTCTGCTGCAGGCCGGGAACGACAGCGCCGCCAGCCCGCAGCCCAGGGTATCGATCAGGCAGTGCCGCGCGGTCGTGTACGCAAGGGGCGATTCCACCGGGTACTCGCGCACGTAGTCGACGATGTCGGTCATCACCGCGTCCCAGGCGACGCGCTCATTGGACGGGGGGCTGCCGCTGGACATGGTGTCGCTCCTGCTGTGGCAGCGGGGCGGAGCCCCGCTCGACGTGGGTGGGCGATGCGATTTACACGGGGACGCGCACCGCACCTTCCATCAGCACGCGCGCACTGCGGCTCATGATGGCCTTGGTGACTGTCCACTGGCCGTCAACGCAGGCCGCCTGGGCGCCCACGCGCAGCGTGCCGGACGGATGGCCGAAGGTGACCGCCTCGCGCGTGCCGCCGCCGGCGGCGCGGTTGACCAGTGTGCCGGGAATCGCCGCGGCAGTGCCGATGGCGACCGCGGCCGTGCCCATCATCGCGTGGTGCAGCTTGCCCATCGACAGCGCGCGCGCGTGCAGATCGATGTCGCCGGCCGCGATCCGCCTGCCGCTGGAGGACACGTAGTCCTGCGCGGGTGCGACGAAGGCGACCTTGGGCGTGTGCTGGCGCGTGGCCGCCTGCTCGACGCTGTCGATCAGGCCCATGCGTACCGCACCGTGCGCGCGGATCGCTTCGAACCGTGCCAGCGCGGCCTTGTCCTCATTGATCGCCGGCTGCAGCTCGGTGCCGGTGTAGCCCAGGTCGGCCGCGTTGAGGAAGAGGGTGGGAATGCCGGCGGTGATCATGGTCACCTCGAAGCGGCCCACGCCGGGCACATCGAGGATATCGACCAGGTTGCCGGTCGGGAACATCGATCCGCCATCGCCTTCGCCATCGTCGGACGGATCAAGAAACTCGAGCTGGATCTCGGCCGCGGGGAACGTCACCCCGTCCAGCTCGAAATCGCCAGTCTCCTGCACTTCCCCCCCTGCCATCGGTACGTGCGCCAGGATGGTCTTGCCGATGTTGGCCTGCCAGATGCGGACCGTGCAGATGCCGTCGCGCGGCACACGCGCCGGATCGATGAAGCCGTTGCTGATCGCAAACGGGCCGACCGCGGTGCTGAGGTTGCCGCAGTTCCCGCTCCAGTCAACGAACGCGGCATCGATCGAGACCTGGCCATACAGATAGTCGACGTCGTGGTCAGGCACCGACGGCGCGGCAATGATCACGCACTTGCTGGTGCTGGAGGTGGCGCCGCCCATGCCGTCGGTGTGCTTGCCATAGGGGTCGGGCGAACCGATCACGCGCATCAGCAGCGCATCGCGGTCCGCCCCCGGCGTCTGTGCGGCGACGGGCAGATCCTGCAGGCGGAAGAACACGCCCTTGCTGGTGCCACCGCGCATGTAGGTGGCGGGAATACGGAGCTGGGGAAGAAACGCCATGAGAAGTCCTGGTAGGAAGACGGCCCGTCGCCGGGCCGTCGTGAGGCGGGTGGATCAGGCGACCTGCGAGGATTCCAGGAAGTCCTGGGCGAAGCGCTGCAGCACGCCGCCCGCTTCGTAGATGGACACTTCCTCGGCCGTGTCCAGGCGGCAGGTGACCGGCACATTGAGCTGCTCACCGCTGCGGCGGTGGATGACCAGCGTCAGCTCGGCACGCGGCACGCGTTCGCCGATCACATCGAAGGTTTCAGTGCCGTCGATGCCCAGCGTTCTGCGGTTGACGCCTTCCTTGAACTCCAACGGCAACACGCCCATCCCGATCAGGTTGGTGCGATGGATGCGCTCGAAACCCTCGGCGACGATGGCCTCCACACCGGCCAGGCGCACGCCCTTGGCGGCCCAGTCGCGCGAGCTGCCCTGGCCGTAGTCGGCACCGGCGATGATGATCAGCGGCTGCTTGCGCGCCATGTAGGTTTCGATCGCTTCCCACATGCGGGTCACCTCGCCCTCCGGCTCCACGCGCGCCAGCGAGCCCTGTTTCACCTGCCCATCGACCACAACCATCTCGTTGATCAGCTTGGGGTTGGCGAAGGTGGCGCGCTGCGCGGTGAGGTGATCGCCACGGTGGGTGGCGTAGGAGTTGAAGTCCTCTTCCGGCAGGCCCATCTTCGCCAGGTACTCGCCGGCCGCACTGCTGGCCAGGATCGCATTGGACGGGGACAGATGGTCGGTGGTGATGTTGTCGCCCAGCACCGCCAGCGGACGCATGCCACGCAGCGGACGCTCGCCGGCCAGCGCGCCTTCCCAGTACGGCGGACGGCGGATGTAGGTGCTCTGCGGACGCCAGTCATACAGCGGGCTGATCGGCGCGCCGTGCTCCACCTTGAAGGTGAACATCGGGTCGTAGACCTGGCGGAACTGTTCCGGCTTGACGCTGGCGGCCACCACCGCGTCGATCTCGGCATCGCTGGGCCACAGGTCCTTCAGCGTGATCGGGTTGCCATCGGCGTCATGGCCGAGCGCATCCTTTTCAATGTCGAAGCGCACAGTGCCGGCAATGGCGTAGGCCACCACCAGCGGCGGCGAGGCCAGGAACGCCTGCTTGGCGTACGGATGGATGCGGCCGTCGAAGTTGCGGTTGCCCGACAGCACCGCCGTGGCATACAGGTCGCGGTCGATCACTTCCTGCTGGATCTTCGGATCAAGCGCACCGCTCATGCCGTTGCAGGTGGTGCAGGCGAAGGCGACGATTCCAAAGCCCATCTGCTCCAGGTCGCCAAGCAGGCCGGCCTCCTCCAGGTACAGCTGCACGGCTTTGGAACCGGGCGCCAGCGAGCTCTTGACCCACGGTTTGCGGGCCAGGCCGGCACGGTTTGCATTGCGCGCCAGCAGCGCAGCAGCAATCACGTTGCGCGGGTTGCTGGTGTTGGTGCAGCTGGTGATGGCCGCGATGATCACCGCGCCGTCGGGCATCAGGCCCTGTTCCTGCTCGACCTTGCCCGAGGCCAGCTTGGCTTCATCGGCGATGCCGCGCGCGGCCAGGTCGGTGGTCGCCACGCGCTTGTGCGGATTGGACGGGCCCGCCATGTTGCGAACCACGCTGGACAGATCGAACTGCAGCACGCGCGGATACTCGACCTGGGCCAGATCGTCCGACCACAGGCCGGTGGCCTTGGCATAGGTTTCCACCAGCTGCACCTGGGCTTCTTCGCGGCCGGTCAGGCGCAGGTAGTCCAGGGTCTGCTGGTCGATGGAGAACATCGCCGCGGTGGCGCCGAACTCCGGGGTCATGTTGGAGATGGTGGCGCGGTCGCCAATGGTCAGTGCCGTTGCACCCTCGCCGTAGAACTCGATCCAGGCGCCGACCACACGCTCCCTGCGCAGGAACTCGGTCAACGCCAGCACGATGTCGGTGCAGGTGATGCCGGGCTGCGGGCGGCCAGTCAGTTCCACGCCGATGATGTCGGGCAGGCGCATCCACGAGGCGCGGCCGAGCATCACGTTCTCCGCTTCCAGGCCGCCCACGCCGATCGCGATCACGCCCAGCGCATCGACATGCGGGGTATGGCTGTCGGTGCCGACGCAGGTATCCGGGAAGGCCACGCCCTCGCGCACCTGGATCACCGGCGACATCTTCTCCAGATTGATCTGGTGCATGATGCCGTTGCCCGGCGGAATCACGTCGACGTTCTTGAACGCCTTTTTGGTCCAGTTGATGAAGTGGAACCGGTCCTCATTGCGACGGTCTTCGACGGCGCGGTTCTTCGCGAAGGCAGCCTTGTCGAAGCCCGGGTACTCCACCGCCAGCGAATGATCGACGATCAGCTGGGTCGGTACCACCGGGTTGATCTGGGCCGGGTCACCCCCGGCATCGGCGATGGCATCGCGCAGGCCGGCCAGATCGACCAGCGCGGTCTGGCCGAGAATGTCATGGCAGACCACGCGCGCCGGATACCACGGGAAATCCAGGTCCTGGCGGCGCTCGATCAGCTGGCGCAGCGAGGCGTCCAGCGTGGCCGGGTCGCAGCGGCGCACCAGGTTCTCGGCCAGCACGCGCGAGGTGTACGGCAGCGTGGCGTAGGCGCCGGGCTGCAGCGCGTCGATGGCGGCACGGGTATCGAAATAATCCAGCGAGGTGCCGGGAAGGGTCTTGCGGTAGTTGCTGTTCATGGCTGGCGATAGCTGCTTGTTGGCGGGCCGGGGCGTCGTGACACCGGCAAAAAAGGAGGTGCGACGCCGCAACGGAGCAGACCGGCATCGCGCCGGCCTGTTCCGCAAGGCACCCGCGAACGGGTGCGGTACGTCGGTCTTACCTGCGCTGGTCGATCGGCACGAAGGCCTGGTCTTCCGGCCCGGTGTAGTTGGCGCTCGGCCGGATGATCTTGCCGTCGACGCGCTGCTCGATGATGTGCGCGCTCCAGCCGGAGGTGCGTGCGATGACGAACAGCGGGGTGAACATCGCCGTCGGCACGCCCATCATGTGGTAGCTCACCGCGCTGAACCAGTCCAGATTCGGGAACATCTTCTTGATGTCCCACATCACCGTTTCCAGCCGCTCGGCGATGTCGAACATCTTCAGGTTCTGCTGCTCGGTCGACAGCTCACGCGCCACGTCCTTGATCACATTGTTGCGCGGATCGCTGACGGTGTAGACCGGGTGGCCGAAGCCGATGACCACTTCCTTGCGCTCGACGCGCGCCTTGATGTCGGCTTCTGCATCGTCGGGCGAGTCATAGCGCTTCTGCACTTCGAAGGCGACTTCGTTGGCACCGCCATGCTTGGGGCCGCGCAGCGCGCCGATGCCGCCGGTGATGCAGCTGTACATGTCGCTGCCGGTGCCGGCGATGACGCGGCAGGCGAACGTGGACGCGTTGAACTCGTGCTCCGCGTACAGGATCAGCGAGGTGTGCATCGCCTTGACCCACGAATCCTGCGGCTTCTCGCCGTGCAGCAGGTGCAGGAAGTGGCCGCCGATGGAGTCATCGTCGGTTTCCACGTCGATGGCG
>NZ_JBMWDP010000052.1:0-18507 GCF_049545505.1 Stenotrophomonas sp. NPDC077421
CGCCTCCTGGCCCTCGAAGCGCTCCACCACCAGGCCGGAGGCCGGGCCGAGCAGCTGGATCAGGCGCGCCTGCTGGGAGGGAGCGCCAAGGGTGGGCGCCAGCGAGCGGTGCGAGATATCCATATCGTCGACATTCCGTGAACCGGGGGACGCCAGCGTAGGGACGCGGCCCGGTCACAGCCATCGGAAAACCCCGGCCCATCCGACCGCCGCGTCCGGTGAACGCGCCTGGACGCCTTGTCAGCCGGGGGATGAGGGCGCGCGCGGACGTCGGATATTTCAGATGCGTTGTACTCCGGGGAGACCTCCGGTGCTGTCGCAATCGGTCTTCCGGCTGCCCAATGCGTCTACCCTGCCCTCCGGACCCGCCCCTTGGCCGGGACGCCCTGCAGACGGCGTTGAGCGTGAAGGCGGAGGGGACGGGTAAAAATGGGCGTCCCCGGTTCCGAAATGGGATGAGGCGCACAGTTTTTAACGGTGCTATCCTCTTCTGCTCACCGGGGGAACGCTGGGAAGCGGGTGCACGGGATGACCGGCAAGGTTGCGGCGGCGATTGTGTGCGAACAGGAGCCAGGCATCGCGCAGACAGCGATGGCTGAGATCGTCCATGCCGTCTTGAGCCCCGACGAATTCACATTGTTCGCCGAATTCGGCCGCCAGCGCAAGGTGACCGCCGGCGACCTGCTGTTCCTGCGCGGGCAGCCCGGCGACACCATGTATGTGATCGAGAGCGGCGCGGTGGAACTGGATTTCGGCGAAGACCTGGTGGTCAAGTCGCTGGGCCAGCATGAGTTCTTCGGCGAACTGGGGCTGCTCATCGGCGACCACCCGCGCAGCGCCGACGCCCGCGCGCTGCAGGACAGCGTACTGCTGGAACTGGACCACGCCGATTTCCAGCGCCTGGTCATCCGCGATCCGGGCCTGGTGGCGTACTTCCTGCGGCGGACCATCATGCGCGTGGTGAGCAACGAACAGGTTCTGATCCGGCAGCTGCGCCGGCGCAACCACGACCTGGAAACCGCGCTGGACAACCTGTATGTCACCACCCACCAGCTCACCCACACCCGCGAACTGGTGCGCACCGACGAGCTGACCGGCCTGCACAACCGTCGCGGTCTGGCACTGTACCTGCAGGAATGCCGCAGCCACGCCGACGGCCCGCCGCAGGGCCTGCTGCTGATCGACTGCGACAGCTTCAAGCAGGTCAATGACGAACACGGCCATCAGGCCGGCGACCGCGTCCTGCAGAGCGTGGCCAACATCCTGCGCTCGGTCGCCACCGAGCAGGACATGGCCTGCCGGCTGGGTGGCGACGAGTTCTGCCTGCTGTTGCGGCAGGCCGACGCCGATGTCCTGCAGCACGCCGCCGAGTTCATCCTCAGTGCTGTGCACGGCCTGATGGGCCGCGCCCACGGCATGCCGCACGTCTGCCCGGTCAGCATCGGGGTGGGCCTGCTGGACGCCCACAGCGACTGGAGCGAGTGGTACGCTCGCGCCGACAGCGCCCTGTACCAGGCCAAGCGCCTGGGCGGCAACCGGTTGCACTGGTCGCGTGCAGCGACCGATACGCCCTGATCGGGAGAGCGGCATGAATGGCGACATCGGAACGTCGACCCAGACCCCGCAGTTGCGGGCTCTGCTGTTCACCGACCTGTGCGACTCGCTGATCCTGGTCGAGCGTATCGGCGACAGCGCCGCGGCCGAGTTGTTCCAGCAGCACGACCGCCTGGTGCTGACCCTGCAGCAGCAGTGGAACGGCCATCAGATCGACCGCTCCGACGGTCTGTTCCTGCTCTTCGAACGCGCCATCGATGCGCTCGGCTTCGCACTGGATTACCAGCGCGGCCTGCAGCAGATCGGCGAGGAACGCGGCATCGTGCTGCGTGCCCGTTCCGGTCTTCACGTTGGCGAAGTGCTGACCTGGGAAAACAGCCCCGAGGCGATCAAGGTCGGGGCCAAGTCGCTCGAGGTCGAGGGCCTGGCCAAACCGATGGCCGCGCGCCTGATGACGCTGGCCCGCCCCGGCCAGATCCTGCTGTCGGCTGTGGCCGAATCGCTGACCCATCGCGTCACCGGCGAACTGGGCGAGCGCGGCGAGCGCCTGTTGTGGAAGTCGCACGGCCGCTGGCGCTTCAAGGGCGTGCCGACCACCCAGGAGGTCTTCGAGGTGGGCGAGATCGGCTTCGCGCCGCTGCGCATGCCGCGCGGCAACGCCAAGGCGCGCCGTGACATTCCGCTGTGGCGGCAGCCGCCCGCGTTGGCTGCTGAAGCACTGCTGGTGGCGGCGCTGGCCGTGGGCGGCTGGATGCTGCTGCGGCCGGAGCCGGCGATCGCGTTTGCCGAGCGCGACTGGGTCGTGGTGGGGGACGTCAACAACCTCACCGGCAATGTTCTGCTCGACGACAGCCTGCAGCAGGCGTTCCGGATCAGCCTGGAGCAGTCGCGCTTCGTCAACGTGCTCAGCGACATGAAGGTGCGCGATACGCTGACCCGGATGCGGCGTGCGCCCGATGTCCGCCTCGACCGGCGTCTTGCACTGGAGGTGGCCGCACGGGATGGCGCGCGCGCGATCATTCTGCCGTCGGTGCTGGAAGTGCACGGCAAGCTGCGCGTCTCGGTTGAAGTGGTCGACCCGGCCAGCGGCGAGACGGTCTACTCCGACTATGCCGATGGCCGCGGGCTGGAATCGGTGCTGGCCTCCACCGATCATGTGGTTGCCAGCCTGCGTGGCCGTCTGGGTGAAGCCCTCCAGGATATCGACCGTACCTCGGCACCGCTTCCGGAAGTGGCCACCGCCAATCTGGATGCGCTCAACGCCTATGCCAAAGGGCTGGCGGCCTACGGTCAACATCGCATGCCGCAGGCACTGGCGTATTTCGAGCAGGCGACCCGGCTGGACCCGGAGTTCGCCTTCGCCTATCTGGCCCAGTTGCGCATCCAGGTCAGCCGCGGGCAGCGCGACCCGGCGCGCGAGCTGCTGGCCAAGGCCGTTCTGCTGCGTGACCGCCTCACCGCGCGCGAGGCGCTGTACCTGGATGCGTGGAAACTGGAATTGAGCGAGCCGGGCCAGGCCGCAGCCGCAGAGAAGTGGAAACTGCTGGCCGATCTCTACCCGGACCATCACGGCGCGCACATCAACTACGGTCTGTCCGAGCTGGACATGGGCCGTTACGCGGTGGCCGAGCAGGCGGTGCGCCACGGCGATGTCATGCAGTACCCCCTGCGCAGCCTGGCCGTGGACCTGCTTGGCCGTACCCAGCTGGCGCAGAACAAATTCGGCCAGGCGCTGCGCACCTTCAACGAGGCGGCCGTCTCCAGTGGCGGGCAGGGGACCCGTCAGCGCGTCGCCGCGCTGGCGGCGTCCGGCGACGTTGCCGCCGCCACCCGACTGCTGGGAAAGCTGGAAAAGAACGATCCAGGCAACTGGCTGGAGCGCACTTCACTGGCGCTGGACCAGGGCAATACCGATGCGGCACGCCGTTCGGCCCAGCAGGCGGCCGCCGACTGCGGGACCTCGGTCCAGGTGTGCGAACTGTTTGGCGTCATCGACCTGTCGGTGCGCAGCGGGACCGGGCAGCCTCCCACCGAAGCCGAGTTCCACCGGCTGGTGCAGCCGCTGCTGCGGCAGGCCGGGCGCAGCGACACCGATGACCGCGGCCAGCGCCTGTACTTTGCCGCCGTGGCCGTCTACGCCGCACAACGCGCCGGCCTGGATCGCGTCGCGCCCCACTACCTGCCCACGCTGCTGCCGCTGGCACGCCAGCTCGGCGATGCCCGGGCGGCGCAGGTGGTGTCCATCGTGGATGCAGTGGAACTGGCGCGGCGCGGAAAGACCGGACAGTCCGTGGCGCGGTTGAAGGCGCTGGAAGACGGCAGCGAGCTGTACCAGGTCCACAGCGCGCTGCGCAGGGCCTATCTTGCCGAAGGCGCGGAGCAGGATGCGGAACGGGAACGGCAGTGGCTGCTTGCCAATCGCGGCCGCGCGTATGCCGAAAGCGCCGGCTCCTACGCCATGCAGGCGCTGAACGTGCACGACGCCAGGCTGGCCGTGCAGCGTTGCCCGGCAGCGGGCTGCCCCGCTGTCGCGGCCGTTCGCTGATCCCTGGTCAGGGCGTGCGCTTGAGCGAGGCATCCACCTCGCCGGTGACGAAGCAGTGCGGGTTGTTGAACATCGTCACCCGGGTGAGGTGGTCCAGCAATGCCTCGCGAGCCGCCTCGAACTCCGCAGGCGATGCCAGCGTGCCGTCGAGACAGCACAGCACCGACGCTTCGCCCAGGCATGCATCGATCTCGCTCAATGCCTGCGCAGGGCTGGCAGCGAAACGGGCGCGGAAGTCGGCATCGCTGGACAGCAGGTCCAGCAGCTTGATGGCATCGGCGGGGCTCAGGGGGGTCTTTTCACTCGACATGCGGGCAGTCTCGACAGAAGAAGCGTGGTGGCGACGGGCAGGGCGCCAGGCAAGGCCGGCAAGCCTGCGATCGGTAGCGGCCAGAGCAGGGGCGACTTGAATGTGGCATGCCCACGCGTGGGCGGGTGGGGCTGAAGAATACGGCAGGGATGCCGACAACGAAGGGCGGATGCGATCCGCGAAGCACTGAGGACGGCGTGGAAATGGAAGCAGGCAGGTCGATGCGGCGTTGCGGAATCGTGCATCTCGAGCCGCAGTGCGAAGTGTCATTCTCGCTGCAGAGCGTGCTGCTTGGCGGCAGTGGCGTGGATACGCACCTTCGATGGCTGGCGCTGGCACCGCATCTGGATGCGCCGCTGGAGCTGGATGCGTCTGCGGTGCTGCTGCTGGGACGCTTCGACGCGCAACGCTGGAGCGCGCCCCCTGCCGATGCCGACGCCGACGTGCTGCAGACCCTGGTCGAGGGAGGCCTGGTGTTCATCCGCGACCGCGCGCATCCGTTGCGCACGCGCGATGAGCAGCTCCGCGGCATGCACTGGTGGGGACCGGCCGCGATCGCCCACTGGATGGGACGCTGGCAGGGCCAGGACAGCGCCGCCGCGCTCGAATCAGCCGGCATGCAGACCGCCGCAGGCCTGCGCGGGAACCTGGGTCCACCACCACCGGCGGTGGCGCGGCGGGATGGCGTCACCACGCTGCTTCCGCATCCGGAGGAAGACGCCTTCGACGCGCTGCTGCAGTCGCGTGCGACCTGCCGCAACTTCGATACCGCCCACGCGCTGCCGCTGCAGGAGCTTGCGCGTCTGCTCAAGCGTGTCTTCGCTGCCACCGGCCGCTATGACCTCCAGGCCGACAGCATCTTCTTCAAGAAGAACGTGCCGTCAGCCGGTGGATTGCATCCCACCGAGGCCTACCTGCTCGTGCAGAACGTCGCCGGGCTGGCGACGGGCATCCATCACTACGATCCCGCCTCGCACGCGCTGACGCGGTTGCCTGGCGATGACACCCGCCTGCGTGAGGTGGCGCTGTCGGCGCTGGCCGGGCAGCACTGGTTTGCCGATGCGCACGTGCTGGTGGTGCTGGCACCACGCTACCCGCGTACCTACTGGAAGTACCGCAACCACGCCAAGGCCTACCGCGCCGTGACGCTGGATGTGGGGCACCTTTCCCAGCAATTGCTGCTGTGCGCGACCCAGCAGAAGCTGGGTGCGTTTGTTACCGCGGCCATCAACGAGCATGAGATCGAGCGCCTGCTCGGACTCGACCCGATGGCCGAAGGCCCGATGGCCATCTGTGGCGTCGGCTGGCGCGCGGCACAGATGACCACGACCGAATTCGATCCCGGCCAGCGCGTCTGGGAGAAGACGCCTGGCGCGGACGCGGGTTGAGCGCGGGGACGCGATGGCCGTTCCCCGCGGTCGGGCCTAATCCGCCTCGAAATCCACCAGCACCGCGCCATCGCCGACCTGGTCGCCGGCCTTGACCCGGTAGCCCTGCACGACGCCGTCGGCCGGTGCCTGCAGGGTGTGTTCCATCTTCATTGCTTCGAGCACCAGCAGCGGCGCGCCACGCGCGACCCGCGTGCCCGGCGCCACCGACGTGGCGACAATGCGGCCGGGCATCGGCGCGAGCAGGCTGCCCGCGTCGACAACCGCCTGGTCCGCCTCGCTGACCGGGTCGTGCACGGTGAAGCGCTGCACGCCGTCGCCACCGAACAGATACAGCTCGTTGCCGTCGCGGACCAGGCGCGCGCGATGCAGCCGGTCGCCGATCTGCACGCGCAGGCCATCGGCCTCCAGGCCGCCATGCACGGGCAGGGCGGCACCGTCGTCCAGTTGCACCGACCAGGCGGTGTGCTGGCCGGTCACGCCGATCACACGCTGGGTGCCGCGGTGTTCCAGCGTCAGCCGGCGTGCGGCAGGTGCGCCAAGGCGCCAGCCATCCTGGGCCTGCCACGGCGAATGGCGGTCGCGCGGGTCCACGCTGGCCGCCTCGCTGCTGGCTACGGCGGCGAGGCCGGCCAACGCCCACAGGGCCGGGTCGCTGTCGCCTTCGTTGGGTGCCAGCGCGGCCTGCTCGCGCTCGATCAGCGCGGTATCCAGCCTGGCCTGGGCGAAGGAACCGGTCATCACCAGTCGACGCAGGAACGCGGCGTTGGTGGTCACTCCGACCACCTCGCACTCGGCCAGCGCCTGCTGCATGCGACGCAGCGCGGCATCGCGGTCCACGTCCCACACGATCAGCTTGGCGATCATCGGGTCGTAGAACGGGGTGATCGCATCGCCCTGCTCGACGCCGGCGTCCACGCGCACGTGCGCGCTGCCGGCTGGCAATCGCAGGTGGCGCAGCGTGCCGGTGGAGGGCAGGAAGCCGCGGTCGGCATCTTCGGCGTACAGGCGTGCCTCCAGCGCATGGCCGCGGATCTGCAGTTGGTCCTGGCGCATCGGCAGCGGCTCGCCGCTGGCCACGCGCAGCTGCCACTCCACCAGGTCGGTGCCGGTAATGCACTCGGTGACCGGATGCTCCACCTGCAGGCGGGTGTTCATTTCCATGAAGTAGAAATCGCCGTCGGGACCGGCGATGAACTCCACCGTACCAGCGCCGACATAGTTCACCGCACGCGCGGCATCCACGGCTGCCTGGCCCATCGCGGCGCGCCGTTCGGCGGTCATGCCCGGCGCGGGTGCCTCTTCCAGCACCTTCTGATGGCGGCGCTGCACCGAGCAGTCGCGCTCGAACAGGTACACCACATTGCCGTGGCTGTCGCCAAACACCTGGATCTCGATGTGGCGCGGTCGCTCGACGTATTTTTCCACCAGCACGTGCGCGTTGCCGAACGCCGACTGCGCCTCGCGCTGGCAGCTGGCCAGCGATTCAACGAAGGCGGCGCTGTTGTCGACGCGGCGCATGCCCTTGCCGCCGCCGCCGGCACTGGCCTTGATCAGCACCGGGTAGCCGATGCCGTCGGCCTGCCCGCGCAGGAACTCCGGCGCCTGGTCATCGCCGTGGTAGCCCGGGGTGAGCGGCACGCCGGCCTGCTGCATCAACGCTTTGGCCGCGCTCTTGTCGCCCATCGCGCGGATCGCCGCGGCGGAGGGGCCGATGAACACGATGCCGGCCTCGGCGCAGGCCTGGGCGAAGTCGGCGTTCTCGGACAGGAAGCCATAACCGGGATGGATTGCCTGCGCGCCGGTGCGGCGTGCGGCGTCGAGGATGGCATCGCCGCGCAGGTAGCTCTCACGCGCCGGCGCCGGGCCGATCGCGATGGCCTCGTCGGCCATGCGCACATGGCGCGCGTTGCGGTCAGCGTCGGAATACACCGCCACGGTGGCGATGCCCAGGCGCTGGCAGGTGGCGATGACGCGGCAGGCGATTTCGCCTCGGTTGGCGATCAGGATCTTGGTGAACATGGTGGTCTCGTTGCGCGGGCCAGTGGCGGCGGCGCCCTGCGGCACCGCCCGTGCATTACATGCGGAACACGCCGAAATCGGTCTTCCGCGCCGGGGCGTTGAGGCTGGCCGACAGTGCCAGGCCCAGCACGCGCCGGGTGTCGGCCGGATCGATCACGCCGTCGTCCCACAACCGTGCGCTGGCGTAGTAGGGGTGCCCCTGCTGCTCGAACTGCTCGCGGACAGGCGACTTGAAACGGTCTTCCTCGTCCGCCGACCACTGCCCGCCCTTGGCCTCGATGCCATCGCGTTTGACCGTGGCCAGCACGCTGGCGGCCTGTTCGCCGCCCATCACGCCGATGCGCGCGTTCGGCCACATCCACAGGAAGTTGGGCGAGTAGGCGCGCCCGCACATGCCATAGTTGCCGGCGCCGAACGAGCCGCCGATCACCACGGTGAACTTGGGCACCTTGGCGCAGGCCACGGCCATCACCAGCTTGGCCCCGTCCTTGGCGATGCCGCCGTGTTCGTACTTGCGGCCGACCATGAAGCCGGTGATGTTCTGCAGGAACACCAGCGGTATGCCGCGCTGGGTGCACAGCTCGATGAAGTGCGCGCCCTTCAGCGCGGACTCGGAGAACAGGATGCCGTTGTTGGCGATGATGCCCACCGGGTAGCCGTGCAGGTGCGCGAAGCCGGTGACCAGCGTGGTGCCATAGCGTGGCTTGAATTCATCGAAGCGCGAATCGTCGACGATGCGCATGATCACTTCGCGCACATCGTACGGCTTGCGGGTGTCGGCCGGGATGACGCCGTACAGCTCGTGGGCCGGATGCCGAGGTTCCACCGGCGCCTGTATCGCCAGCGCCGGCTCGGGTTTGCGCCAGTTGAGCTGGGCGATGATCGCGCGGACCCGGGCCAGCGCCTGCAGGTCGTTGTCGGCCATGTGGTCGGCCACCCCGGAGATGCGCGTGTGCACGTCTGCGCCACCGAGTTCTTCGGCCGTCACCACTTCACCGGTCGCCGCCTTCACCAGCGGGGGGCCGCCGAGGAAGATGGTGCCCTGCTCGCGCACGATCACCGTTTCATCGCTCATCGCCGGCACGTAGGCGCCACCGGCGGTGCACGACCCCATCACGCAGGCGATCTGCGGAATGCCCTGCGCCGAGAGGTTGGCCTGGTTGTAGAAGATGCGGCCGAAATGATCGCGGTCCGGGAACACCTCGTCCTGCAGCGGCAGGAAGGCGCCGCCGGAATCGACCAGGTAGATGCACGGCAGGCGGTTCTGCTCGGCCACTTCCTGCGCGCGCAGGTGCTTCTTGACCGTCATCGGGTAGTAGGTGCCGCCCTTGACGGTGGCATCGTTGGCCACGATCACGCACTCCACGCCGGACACGCGGCCGATGCCGGCGACCACGCCCGCGCTCGGGATCGGGTCGCCATACATGCCGTGCGCGGCCAGCGGCGCGATCTCCAGGAACGCGCTGCCCGGATCGAGCAGCGCATCAATGCGGTCGCGCACCAGCAGCTTGCCGCGCGCGGTGTGCTTCTGCCGCGCCGCTTCGCTGCCGCCCAGCGCCGTCTGCGCCAGTGTGGCACGCAGGTCGTCCACCACCGCCTGCAACGCAGCGCGGTTGGCTTCAAAGGTCTCGCTGCCCGGTTGCAGCTGGGTGCTCAGTACCGTCATGGCGTGTCTTTCCTTACAGCGTGCGCTGGAACAGTTCGCGGCCGATCAGCATGCGGCGGATCTCCGAGGTGCCGGCGCCGATTTCGTACAGCTTGGCATCGCGCCACAGGCGGCCGGTCGGGTACTCGTTGATGTAGCCGTTGCCGCCGAGGATCTGGATTGCCTGGCCGGTGAGCCAGGTGGCTTTCTCGGCCGAGTACAGGATCGCACCGGCCGCGTCCTGGCGCGTGGTGCGGCCCTGGTCGCAGGCGCGCGCCACCGCGTACACATAGGCACGGCAGGCGTTGAGGCCCACATACATGTCGGCCAGTTTGGCCTGGATCAGCTGGAAGGTGCCGATCGCCTCGCCGAACTGCTTGCGCTCGTGCACGTACGGCATCACCACGTCCATCGCAGCGGCCATCAGGCCCAGCGGCCCACCGGAGAGCACCACGCGCTCGAAGTCCAGCCCGGACATCAGCACCTTGACGCCACCGCCAACCGCCCCCAGCACATTGGCCTCGGGCACTTCGCAGTCCTCGAACACCAGTTCACAGGTGTTGGAACCGCGCATGCCGAGCTTGTCCAGCTTCTGCGCGGTGGAGAAGCCCTTCATGCCCTTTTCGACCAGGAACGCGGTGATGCCCTTGGCACCGGCGGCCAGATCGGTCTTGGCATAGACCACCAGAACGTCGGCGTCGGGGCCGTTGGTGATCCACATCTTGTTGCCGTTGAGCACGTAGTGGTCGCCGCGCTTGTCGGCGCGCAGCTTCATCGACACCACGTCCGAGCCCGCGCCCGGTTCGCTCATCGCCAGCGCGCCCACCTTCTCGCCGCTGCACAGGCCGGGCAGGAAGCGTCGCTTCTGTTCTTCGGTGCCGTTCTTGCGCAGCTGGTTCACGCACAGGTTGGAGTGCGCGCCGTAGGACAGGCCGATGCCGCCGGAGGCGCGCGAAATCTCTTCCATCGCCACCACGTGGGCCAGGTAGCCCATGCCGCTGCCGCCGTATTCTTCCTCCACGGTCAGGCCGAGCAGGCCCTGTTCGCCGAACTTGCGCCACAGCGCGTTGGGGAACAGGTTCTCCTCATCGGCCTTGGCGGCCAGCGGCGCGACCTCGGCAGAGGCAAAATGGGCCACGCTCTGGCGCAGCAGGTCGATCTCTTCGCCGAGATCGAAGTTCATGGTGGGGACGTGCATGAGGGCGGCTCCGAGACGGCTGGGTATGGGCGCAGCGTAGCCCGCTTCGATCAAGAAGTGAACACAAATTCAAAAATTGAACATAGAATCAACAAATGGCCTACAAACGCTCCGCCCTGATGGAAGAACGCCTCGCCGGGGCCCGTGAACGGATCCTGCTGGCAACCCGCGCGCTGGTGGCGGCCGGCGGCTACCGCAATGCCCCGGTAACCGCCGTGGCGGCCGAGGCCGGCGTTTCCACGGGCCTGATCTACCGGCACTTCCCGTCCAAGGCCGAGCTGTTCGTGGAGGTGCTCACGGCGGCAGTGGCGCACGAGCTGCGCATCTTCGAAGCGATCGCCGCCGAACCGTTGCCGGCCCCCGAGCGCCTGCGCCGCGCCATCACCGCGTTTGTCCGCCGCGCGCTGGCCGGCCCCGGTCTGGCCTACGCCTTCATCGCCGAGCCGGTGGACCCGGAGGTGGAAGCCGAACGCATCCGCTGCCGCCGGCTGTTCGGCGACGTGTTCCGCCGCATCATTGCCGATGGCATCGAGGACGGCAGCTTTCCCGCGCAGGACACCGCCGTCGCCGCAGCCTGCATCGTCGGGGCGTTCACCGAAGCGCTGGTCGGGCCGACCGCGCCCAGCCGCGATGCGCACGGCGACGAGAACGCGCTGGTCGCGTCGATCTGCGGTTTCTGCCTGCGCGCCGCCGGCGCCTGAGCCGCGCCGATGCTGCAATGCGACACCCGGGGGCGGCTTGCAGAGCGCCGCCGACGCTGGTCATACTCGGCCGACAAGCCGTGGTCCAACGACTACCAGCCAGGGGTATAGAGAGTGCGGAATTACGACCTCGAGTTCCTGAAACGCTTCTCCATGGTCATCGCGCTGCTGATGGCCATCACGCTCGGCCTGATTCTCTTTGCAGCGTATCTGCACACCAGCATTCCCCCTGAAATCTCGCCGCAGGCGGTGAAGCGCACCGAACAGCGCATCGCCCCGGCCGGCGCCGTCTATGCCGGCAGCACCGGTGCGGCCGCCCAGGCAGCGGCCAAAGCCGCCGCCCTGGCCAAGGCGGCCTCGCAGGTCGCCTATGGCGGCACCACCGACGGCAAGGTGATCTTCGACAACCTCTGCACGGCCTGCCACACCAACGGCGTGGGCAATGCCCCCACCCTGGACCACAGCCATTGGGATGCGCGCATCGCCCAGGGCAAGGACACCCTCTACAAGCACGCCGTGGAGGGCTACACCGGTCCGGATGGCGGCATCATGCCGCCCAAGGGCGGCAACCCGGCTCTGACTGAAGAGCAGATCCACGCCACGGTCGACTGGATGCTCGCCAACCTGAAGTAGTGCCGGCCGCCGGCCGGCAACCAGGCTCCCCCGCCCCGGATGCTTTGCCGGAGCCGGCGATACGCCGCACAGCGCTGGACGGGTCACATTTCGGCGGTAGTCTGTGCACCACTTTTGTGGAGAAGCCTGTCGATGCGCCGTCGTTCCCTCGCCCTTGCCCTGTCGCTGGCGCTGCCGGCGTGCGCGTTCGCCCAGGCCCAGCCGCAGGTCCAGCCGGCGTCGCCGGCCCCCGCCGCCCGTGCCACTGTCACCCTGACCGCCGCGCCTGCCGACTGGCAGGCGCTGGACGGCCAGCAGGTGCGTATCGCCGCCCCGCTGACCCTGGCCGGCACCGACGGACTGGCGCGTTTCGGCGAACTCACTGTGGCTTTCGGCGGCCGCCTGTGGCAGCCCAGCGAAGTGGCCGCCCCGCGCAGCGCGGCCCACGACAAGGTGGTGGCCGACAACCGCCACCGCCGCCTGCTGCTGGATGACGGCAGCAGTGCGCGCGACCCGGGCCCGGTGGGCTACCTGCCGGCCGGCGCCACCCTGCGCACCGGCATGATCCTGCGCAATGTGGAAGGCATCGTGCGGGTGGACGACAAGGGCACCCCGCGCCTGCAGGTCACCCGCCCGCTGACCCTGCCGGCGCTGGAACGCCCGGCGGCCCCGGTGGTCGCCGGCAGGCTGCACATTGCCGCGTTCAATCTGGAGAACTTCTTCAACGGCGACGGGCAGGGCGGCGGCTATCCGACCCTGCGCGGCGCCCGCACCCTGGCCGAACACCAGGCGCAGAAGACCAAGCTGGTCGCCACCATCAACGCGCTCGGCGCCGACGTGGCCGCGCTGATGGAGCTGGAGAACGACGGTTACGGCCCGCAGTCGGCGATTGCCCAACTGGTCGACGCCCTCAATGCCGATCGTGGCGCCGGCGCCGACTGGCGCTTCATCGATGCAAAGCAGGGCCCGGGCGAGAACCCGATCCGGGTCGGCATCATCTACCGCGCTTCGCGGGTCACCCCGATCGGTGGGCCGGCCACGCTCGAGCAGGGCCCGTTCGGACCGCACAGCCGGGTGCCGATGGCGCAGGCCTTCCGCGCCGGCAAGGGCGCGCCGTTCGTGGTCGTGGCCAACCACTTCAAGTCCAAGGGCTGCTCGGAAGCCAGCGGCGCCGATGCCGACCAGAAGGACGACCAGGCCTGCTGGAACGCCACCCGCGTGGACTCCGCGCGGCGTCTGGACCAGTGGCTGCGCACCGACCCGACCGGTGCCGGCACCGCCGATGCGGTACTGCTGGGCGACTTCAATGCCTATGCGATGGAAGACCCGATCCGCACCCTGCACGCCGCCGGCTGGCACGACGCCTTCGCCGAGGCGAAGGTCGCTCACCCCTACAGCTACGTCTACAACGGCATGAGCGGCCGGCTGGACCACGCGCTGTTGAGCCCAGGCATGGTCAAGCGCCTGCGCGGCGCCGCCGAATGGCACATCAACGCCGATGAAGCCGATGACGTCGGTTACCGCGATCGCAACGCATCCGGCCCGTGGCGCAGCTCCGACCACGACCCGCTGCTGCTCGGTTTCGACCGGTAATCCGCACCCTGCCTCACACCGACCAGGTCCCCCAGGCGATCAGCCCGATCGCCACCACCGCCAGCCCCAGGCCGATGCGGTTCCAGACGCTGGTGCGTTCGCCGAACGCCAGGATGCCAACCAGCGCGCCCAGCACCACCACGCCGATGTTCATCCCGGCAAACACCGCCGCCGGACTGTCCGGCAGGTGCTGGTGGGCGCGGACGTAGAACAGGATGTTGCCGAAGTTGAGCAGGCCCAGCAGCGCGCCTGCGCCCACGTTGCGCCAGTGCAGCGGCGCGGCCCCGCTGGCGTGCCGCCACAGCTGCAGTCCCAGCATCAGCACGAAGGCCAGCCCGAAGCAGACGGTCAGCGCGGCCATCGACGGTGTCCCCGACAGTGCCACCTGCTTGAGCAGGATATCCACCAGCGCGTAGCCCACCCACACCCCGAGCAGCCACGGCCACGCGCGCCCGCCGCCGGCCTCGGTGGCCAAGGCGCGCGGGCGCACACTGATGCCCAGAATCGCCAGCAGACCCAGCGCCAGCCCGGCCAGCTTCCAGCCGTTGGCCGTTTCCCCGAACACCAGGAAGGCCGCCAGCAGGGACAACAGCAGCGACAGGCGCTGGGCCACGTCGCTGCGCACGATGCCGGCACGGGTGACCGCACGGGCCATCACCAGGAAGATCGCCGGCAGAGTCACCGCCAACCCGAGCAGCGCCAGCCACGGCGCATGCGTGGAGCGCAGCGACGCCAGTGACGGATTCAACAGCAGCAGGCTGAGCACGCTGGCGACCAGATAGTTCCACGTCACCACCTGCGGCATGTCCAGCTGCCGGCGCGGTGCCAGCTTCAGCAGAACCGAGACCAGCACGCTGCAGAGGACGCTGAAAACCAGATGGTGCATGACGGACCCGGCGGAAGCGGCGGTGAAGCGCGCGGAGGGACGCTATTATGACGCCATGCACAATCCCCCATTTCCCCAAGAAAGCGCTGCGCTGACGCTGGACGGCCCGGTCGGTCCGCTGGATGTCGTGGTCGATCTGCCGGACGCCGATGTCGTGGTGCAGCCCGTGGTGGCGATCGTCTGCCACCCGCTGTCCACCGAGGGTGGCAGCATGCACAACAAAGTGGTCACGATGGCCGCACGCGCGCTGCGCGATCTCGGCATCGCCACGGTGCGCTTCAATTTCCGCAGCGTCGGCCAGTCGGCCGGCGAGTTCGACCACGGCAACGGCGAGCAGGACGATCTCAAGGCCGTCGCGGCCTGGGTGCGTGCGCAGCAGCCGCAGGCCACGCTGTGGCTGGCCGGTTTCAGCTTCGGTGCGTTTGTGTCGCTGCGTGCGGCGGGCGACCTGCAGCCGGCCGCGCTGGTGTCCATCGCCCCGCCCGCCGGCCGCTGGGATTTCGAGGGCGTGCAGCCGCCGTCGCAGTGGCTGGTGATCCAGGGCGACGAAGACGAGATCGTCGACCCGCAGGCCGTCTACACCTGGCTGGAGGGCATCGGTGCCCCGCATGAGCTGGTACGCATGCCCGACACCAGCCACTTCTTCCACCGCAAGCTGATCGACCTGCGCGGGGCCATCACCCACGGCGTCAAGCACTGGCTGCCCAACGCGGACGCCGTTACGGCATGAGTGATACCGCGATGACCCCGACCCAGCGCTACGCCGACGGCGTGGCGCGCGGCGAATGGCAGGACGACCCGGCCCAGCATGCGGCCCTGGTTGAGCTGGACCGCATCCACATCGCCCTGGTGGACAGCGCGCAGGACGGCTGGCTGGACCGGCTGTCGGCGTTCTGGAAGAGGCCCGAGCCGGTCAAGGGGCTGTACTTCTGGGGCGGCGTGGGGCGGGGCAAGACCTTCCTGGTGGACCTGTTCTACGACGGCCTGCCGATCGAACAGAAGTACCGCACCCATTTCCACCGCTTCATGCGCGGCATCCACGAGCGCCTGCGTGAGCACCAGGGCCAGAGCGACCCGCTGGCGAAGATCGCCCAGGAATGGCGCAGCAGGCTGCGCGTGCTGGTGCTGGACGAGTTCTTCGTCACCGACATCGGCGATGCGATGCTGCTGGCGCGCCTGCTCGAACGCCTGTTCGCCGAGGGCGTGACCTTGGTGACCACCTCCAACACGGCGGTGGAGAACCTGTATCTCAACGGCCTGCAGCGCGACAGCTTCATGCCGGCCATCGGGCTGCTGCAGACCTACTGCGTGGAGCTGTACGCCGAAGGCACCGAGGATTACCGCATGCGCGCGCTGACCCGCTCGCCGGTCTACCGGTCCCCGCGCGACGCCGGCAGCGATGCATGGCTGGCCGGCCGCTGGGCCGAGCTCAGCGGCGGTACTGCCGCCAAGCCGGGCAACATCGAGATCGAAGCGCGCAAGATCCCGGTGCGCGGGCGTGGCAAGAGCATCGTCTGGTTCGACTTCACGGCGCTGTGCGAAGGCCCGCGCGGGCCGTCGGACTACATCGAGATCGCGCATGAGTTCAACACCGTGCTGCTGGGCGACATCCCGCACTTCGACACGTTGAACGAGGATGCCGCGCGCCGCTTCGTCAATCTGATCGACGAGCTGTACGACCGCCACGTCAATCTGGTCTGCACCGCCAGCGATTCCCCGGTGGCGCTGTATTCGGGCGTGCGCCTGCAGGGCGCGTTCGAGCGCACCGCCTCGCGGCTGATCGAGATGCAGAGCGCCGAGTACCTCGGCACCGCGCACCGCGCCTAGTCACCGGCCCCGCCCCGCCGGGCGGCACGCCGCCGTCAGGGACGGGGCAGGGCCACCGCATCGCCGCGCGGCTGCTCCCGCGCCACCCCCGGGGCATTGTCCTGGTCGCGGTCCATCACCATCATCGCCAGCGGCTTGCCCTGGTAGCGCACCTCCAGCGCGCGCTGGATATCGTCCAGCGCCAGCACCTGGGTGCACAGCGAACGGGCGTGGCCCTCCAGCGCCCTGGCGCGGATCTCCATGCTGCGTTCCAGCTCGCCTTCCATTCTGGCCGCGCGGGCCTCCATGCGGCCGGCACCGCCGGTGAACATCGTCCACATGATCCCGCGCGCCAGCGACCCGGCCATCGACTCGGCCGCCTGCTCCACGCGCTGCTCGAAGCCCGCGCCGAACGCCTCCTGCTCCCAGATGCCACGGCCGAGGGTGCGATCCACGTGGTCGTGGGCGTCCTGGCGCAGGCGGGCCACCTGGCGGGCCTTGCTGCGGCTCCCGCTCATGATCTCCACCGTGGCGCCGAACGCATCGAAGGCGATGTCCACCGCCTCCCCGGCCACCCCGGCCACCGCCGGGACCAGCTGCCGGGTGCCCCATTCGAGCTGGCGCAGCCGCTGGGCGTCGGCGGCGTTGACCGGAATCGGCTGGCGGTCGATGTTGAGCTCCCCGTCATGGAAGAATATCTCCGCCGGCACCTGGTCGCGGTTGCGCAGCCAGATCCCGCCGCTGTCCACCAGCACGTCGTAAGGCGTGCTCACCCCGCATTCCCGCGAGGACAGGGCCGGCGCGTTGCCGGGTTCGTCGGCGTGGGCGGCGGCGGGCGCCCCCAGGGCCATCAGCAGACATCCAGTCAGGGCCAGTCTCATGCGTGAGTCTCCGAGGGGGAGGGGCCAGCGTGGCACCGTTGGACCGACCGGGCGCGGGTCGGAAGTCATCCGCGACCGGCCCCCGAACCCCGGTTTGTTACGTCCGCGTGAGCCCGTCGTTCTGTTTTCCGCGCCCCTGCGTCGCGTCCGGGATGACTGTTCCGGCCTTGACTGCGCACTCGGTTTCGACGGGTCTCGGGGGCGCCGGAGCGGCGTTCGGGAGCGGAACCTTGCGCTGTAAGGGATTGCCAACTTTCACTACATTTGGCGTTGACGATCCCTATTACCCCCACTATCTTGTGGCCGTCGGTTCCAGTGACCCCAAGTCGCCGGATCAAAAGGGAAGCGCGGTGATCGAGCCAGCACGCAGCCGGTACCGCCCTCAGCGGTGGCCGGCAACGCAGCCGTCATCGTGGACCTGCCGACAACCGCACGAAGTACAGCGTGCGGTACCGGTCGCGCCACATCTCCGGGGGGAGATGACCGGTGACGCAGGGGAACCGCCCGCAGGCTGACTGCGTGGTCGCGGCCCGTGCGACACCGCTGTTCCACCCTCGGATACCGAGCGCACTGGTCCGGCGCCTGCCCGGCAGGCGTCCCTGTGCCACCCAACATCACGCCAAGAGGAAACCGCCGTGAGCACCGAAACCAGCGCAGCCACCGAACAGGACAGTCAGTTCCTGCTGACCTCGCCGCCCACGGCCAACGCCATGAGCGTCACCAAGCGCAACGGCACTACCGAACTGGTGGACCTGAACAAGATCGTGCGTGCGGTGCAGCGTTCCGCCGAAGGTCTGCACGCTGTCGACCCGATGCGCGTGGCCACCCGCACCATCTCGGGCCTGTACAACGGTGCCACCACCCAGGAGCTGGACGAGCTGTCCATCCGCACCTCGGCGCTGCTGATCGGTGAAGAACCCGAATACGGTCGCCTGGCGGCGCGCCTGCTGGCCAATTTCATCGCCAAGGAAGTGTCCGGCCAGGAGATCTACGCGTTCTCCCAGTCCGTCGGCCGTGGCCATGAAGTGGGTCTGATCAACGACCGCCTGCTGAACTTCGTGCAGACCAATGCGCGCAAGCTCAACGATGCGATCGACATCTCGCTGGACCTGAACTTCGATTACTTCGGTCTGCGTACCCTCTACGACCGCTACCTGCTGCGCCATCCGCACACCCGCAAGGTGATCGAGACCCCGCAGCAGTTCTTCCTGCGCATCGCCAGTGCACTGAGCGAGGACGTGCCGGAAGCCCTGGCGCTGTACCGCCGCATGGGCAACCTGGACTACCTGCCGTCCAGCCCGACCCTGTTCAACTCCGGCACCACCCACGAGCAGCTCTCCTCGTGCTTCCTGCTGGATTCGCCGCA
>NZ_JBMWDP010000053.1:0-17557 GCF_049545505.1 Stenotrophomonas sp. NPDC077421
GCTCTTGGCAGCCACGGCGGAGACCAGCAGCACGGTGTCGTCGAACTTGACGATGACGGCGCCACCGGCCTGACGGGCGATTTCGCCGGTTTCAAGCGTGACGGTGTGCTTGCCGTACTGGAAGGTTTTGGTGATTTTTGCCACGGGGGATGTCCTTGGGATGATGCTTTCTTCGAATGGACCGCGGGCGACCCTTGCCGCCGACGGGTGACCGGTGGTCCGGTCCAGGCGTTTGATGCGGTACTACCAAAACAAAACCGCGGCGCATTCCTGCGCCGCGGTTGGGATTCCTGCTTAGCGACGCAGGCCGAGCTTTTCGATCAGGGCCTTGTAACGCACGCCATCCTTCTTCTTCAGGTAGTCGAGCAGGCTGCGGCGACGGTTGACCATCTGCAGCAGACCACGACGGCTGTGGTGATCCTTCTTGTGGGTCTTGAAGTGGCCGGTCAGCAGTTCGATGCGGGCGGTCAGCAGGGCAACCTGGACTTCCGGGGAGCCGGTGTCAGCCGAGCTGCGCTTGTTGTCTTCAATGACCTTCTGGGTGTCGATCGACATTGTATTTTCTCTTGGATGCGTGGCCCGCAGAAACGTCCCATTGACGTACCGCGCGACTCGCCGTGAACGAAAGGATGAACCCGCGCAAGGCGGGAAGCCTGAAAAGGCCGCGAAATTGTAACGGTCGCGGCCGTCCGGGACAAGGACCAGGGTGGGCTGGCGGACCGGCGGTCAGAGGTTGAAACGGCGCTGGGAGGCCAGCAGTCCACTGGCATCAACCTGTCCCAGACCCTGAATGGCGTCCTCCGGGCCGTACACGACTACCAGCCCGGTTGGCCAGCCTTCGCCACGCTGGCGCTGGCCCACGCAGAAGCGGGCCGCCTGTTCAGCATCCAGCGTCACCCGGGGGTAATGCGCCAGACCGTCGGCCAGCGGCAGCAGCAGGCGCTCCATGCCGGCTTCATCCCCCTGGGCGGCCATCGCCCGCAGGGTGTCCAGGGTCACCATCGGCGCCTCGCGGAACGGGTCCACCCACAGGCGCCGCAGACCGGCGATATGTGCCCCGCACCCCAGGGTTTCGCCCAAGTCGCGGGCCAGGCTGCGGATGTACGTACCCGAGCCGCAGGTCACGCGCAGGGTCAACCGGGTCGGCCGCTGCGCCAGCACGTCGATGGCATGCACCTCCACCTCCCGCTCGGGCGCTTCGATCGCGTCGCCACGGCGCGCCTTCACGTACAGCGGCTCGCCCCCCTGCTTGAGTGCGGAGTAGATCGGGGCACGCTGACGGATGCGTCCACGCAGCGGCGCCAGCGCGGCGTCCAGCGCCTCGGCGCTGATGGGCGGTACCGGCCGCTCACGCAGCACGACGCCATCGGCATCGTCGGTGTCGGTGGTCTGGCCCAGCACGACCTCGGCGTCATACGCCTTGGCCGAACCAAGCAGCAACCCCGCGATCTTGGTCGCCTCGCCGAAGCACAGCGGCAGCAGCCCGGTGGCCAGTGGATCCAGGCTGCCGGTATGGCCGCCCTTCTCGGCACGGAACAGGCGTCGTGCGATCTGCAGCGCCGCGTTGGAGCTCATGCCACCCGGTTTGTCGAGCAGCAGGAGGCCGTCCAGGCGACGGAACGTAATTCGGGTCATGGAATATCACCGTAGAGCCAGGCGTTGCCCGGCTGCTCGTGTCGTCGATCATTGCCGCGCGCAACGCGGCCCACCGGGCGTGGCCCGGGGCTGTATCGGGTGGCGTCAGGCCTTGTCGGCCGGCGCGGCGTCATCCGCGTCATCGGCGTCGTCGCCCTGCACGTCGCGGCTCTTCTCGGCCGCCAGCGTATCGGGCAGATCACGCAGGATGTTGTCGATGCGCTCGCCGCGGTCCACCGAATCGTCGTAGTGGAAGTGCAGCTCGGGAACGTGGCGCAGCTTCATGGCCTTGGCCAGATCCATGCGCAGCTCCCAGGCCAGCTCCTTCAGACCCTTCATCGCCTCTGCCGAACGTTCGGGCATCAGCGCGGTGACGAAGATCTTGGCATGGGCCATGTCACGGGTGATTTCGACGTCGGAAACGCTCACCGAGGGCAAGCCGTGCACACGCACCAGATTGTGCACGAGCGTACCCAGCTCACGGCGGATCTGGGCGGAAACACGGTCGGTTCGATGGAAGGTTTTTGGCACGAGACGCTCTTCAATGTTCGGATAAGCGGGTCACGACCCACGGTCGCCACCCGGAAATTTGACAGGGCCCGACCGTTGGCCGGGCCCTGTTCCCCATTACAGGGTACGCGGCACTTCGATACGCTCGAAGCACTCGATCTGGTCGCCCGGCTTGACGTCGTTGTAAGCCTTCACGCCGATACCGCATTCGGTACCGTTGCGGACTTCCTCGACGTTCTCCTTGAAGCGACGCAGCGATTCCAGCTCGCCTTCGAACACCACCACGCTGTCGCGCAGGACGCGGATCGGCTTGCTGCGCTTGACCGTACCTTCGATGACCATGCAACCGGCCACCGCACCGAACTTGGAACTGCGGAACACGTCGCGCACCTGGGCGATACCGATGATCTCTTCGCGGATTTCCACGCCGAGCAGACCGGACGCCACCTGCTTCACCTGATCGATCACGTCATAGATGATCGAGAAGTAACGCAGGTCCACGCCGTTGGATTCGATGATGCGACGCGCGGAGGCGTCGGCACGCACGTTGAAGCCGATCACGGTGGCCTTCGAAGCGACCGCCGAGTTGGCGTCCGACTCGGTGATGCCGCCCACACCGGAGTGGATCACGTTGATGCGGATGTCTTCGTTGGACAGCGCCACCAGTGCCTGGCTCAGCGCCTGCACCGAACCCTGCACGTCGGCCTTGATCACCAGGTTCAGCACCTGCTGGCCATCGCCCTTGCCCAGGGTCGCCATGATGTCTTCCATGCGGCTGCCGGCCGACTGCACCAGGCGCGATTCACGGCGCTTGGTTTCGCGCTGCTGCGCGACGTCCTTGGCCAGACGCTCGTCCTCGACCACGACGAAGTCGTCGCCTGCATCCGGCACGCCGGACAGACCCAGCACCTGCACCGGAATCGACGGACCCGCCTGGTCCGGCTGCTTGCCGGTTTCGTCGAACAGGGCGCGCACGCGGCCATACTGGATACCGCAGACCAGGTAGTCGCCCTTCTTCAGCGAACCCTGCTGCACCAGCACGGTGGCGATCGGGCCACGGCCCTTGTCCAGCGAGGACTCGATGACCACGCCGCTGGCGCGGCCATCGGCCACGGCCTTCAGCTCCAGCAGTTCGGCCTGGATCGAAATCGCGTCGAGCAGGTCGTCGATGCCCAGGCCCGCCTTGGCCGAAATCTCGACCATCTGGGTGTCGCCACCGAAGTCTTCGGACACGACCTGCTCGGTGAGCAGCTCGTTCTTGACACGCATCGGATCGGCGCCGGACTTGTCGATCTTGTTGATCGCCACGATCAGCGGCACACCCGCCGAACGGGCGTGCTGGATGGCTTCCTTGGTCTGCGGCATGACACCGTCGTCGGCCGCCACCACCAGCACCACGATGTCGGTCAGCTTGGCACCGCGGGCACGCATGGACGTAAACGCCGCGTGGCCCGGGGTATCCAGGAAGCTGATCACGCCCTTCGGCGTTTCAACGTGGTAAGCACCGATGTGCTGGGTGATGCCACCGGCTTCGCCCGTGGCGACCTTGGTGCGGCGGATGTAATCCAGCAGCGAGGTCTTGCCGTGGTCGACGTGGCCCATGATGGTGACCACCGGCGGACGTGCCACCGGCTCGCCCTGGTTGCCGCCGGCCAGCGCCAGCAGCGCGTCCTCGGCGTCGTTGGTGTTGGCACGGATCACGTTGTGGCCGAGTTCCTCGGTCACCAGCGCAGCGGTATCGTGGTCGATGGTCTGGGTGATGGTCGCCATGACGCCCATCTTGAACAGCGCCTTGACCACGTCGCCGCCCTTGACCGCCAGCTTCTGGGCCAGATCGGCCACGGTGATGGTGTCGCCGATGGTGACGTCACGCACGATCGGGGCGACCGGACGTTCGAAACCATGTGCACCACCGCCGCTGCGCGACTGGTTGCTGTCGCGACGGCCACCGTGCTGCACGCGCCCGGTCGGACGACCGCGCGAGTTGCTGTTGTTGCCGCGGCGGGCACGATCGGCGGCCGACAGATGCAGCTGGCCGGCAAAGCGGTTGCCGCCATCGTCGTCGCGCTTGGCGCCCGGGCGATTGTTGTTGTTCGAGTTGCGGTCGTCCGCACGCGGTGCCGGACGCGCAGCCGACGGAGCGGACGGACGCGGACCACGGGCCGGCGCATCGGCGGCGGCAGGCTTGGCTGCAGCCGGGGCCGGTGCGGGCGGTGCATTCCTGGCCGCTTCGGCAGCGGCTTCGGCCGCCTTGCGCTCGGCTTCGGCACGTTCCTTGGCGTCGATTTCTTCCTGACGCTTGCGGGCGATTTCTTCGTCGCGCGCACGGTCCTTCTCGGCCAGTGCGCGCTGCTCGTCCAGATTGCGCTGGCGGGATTCCTCCAGCTTGCGCAGGATGTCGGCGCGCTCCTCATCCGGCGTCATCGCCTTGCCACTGCTGTCCTTGGTGTAGGTGCGCTTCTGGCGCACTTCAACATTGACGGTGGTCTTGCTGCGGCCGGCGCTGACGGTCACTTCCTGCAACTTGCGACGGTTGAGGGTGATCTTCTTGGCGGCCTCGTCGGTGCTCTCGACGGGCTGCTCGGTCTTGCCGTGCGAACGACGAAGGAAGCCCAGGAGCTTCACCTTCTCGGTGCTGGTCACGACCTGGTCGGGACCGCTGAACTTCATGCCGGCTTCGGCAAGCTGTACAAGCAGTTTATCGACCGGAGTGTTGACCAGTTCGGCAAGCTTGCGGATGGTGGTTTGCTGCGACATTCGGATCCTATGATCTGGTTGGCGCTCCCTCGAAACGTGCGAAGGCAGCGCGGAGTCTAAGCCCTGATCGGGTCAGGGCACTGTTCATCGCTGGCTCATTCGCCGCGCTCCAAGCGGGCGATCTCCTCGGCTCGGGCGGCCAGGATCAGAGCGGCGGCGCGCTCCTGGTCCAGGTCCTCGATACCGAACTCGAGGATCTCGTCGGCGGCCAGGTCCGACAGGTCCTCACTGGTTCGCACGCCATGACCGGCCAGGGCGTAGGCAGTCGCCTCGTCCATGCCTTCCAGGGCGAGCAGGTCTTCGGACGGCGAACCATCTTCCAGACCCTCTTCCACCGCCAGCGCTTCGTTGAGCAGCGCATCGCGGGCACGGGCACGCAGCTCTTCGACGATGTCTTCGTCGAAGCCTTCCACGGCCAGCAGTTCGCCGACCGGGACGTAGGCGATTTCTTCCACGGTGTTGAAGCCTTCGGTCACCAGGATGGCGGCGATTTCTTCATCCACTTCCAGCTTGTCCATGAACAGCTGACGGGCAACGCCCTGCTCTGCCTCGGACTTGGCGGTCACCTGGTCCTGGGTCATCACATTGAGCTGCCAACCGGTCAGGCGGCTGGCAAGGCGCACGTTCTGGCCGCCCTTGCCGATCGCCTGGGCCAGGCGCTCTTCCGCCACGGCCAGGTCCATCGAATGCTTTTCTTCATCGACGATAATCGACTGCACTTCCGCCGGCGCCATCGCGTTGATGACGAAGTTGGCGGGGTTTTCGTTCCACAGCACGATGTCCACGCGCTCACCGTTGAGCTCGTTGGATACGGCCTGCACGCGCGAACCGCGCATGCCGATGCAGGCGCCGATCGGATCGGTGCGCGCGTCGTGGGCCAGCACGGCGATCTTGGCGCGGTCGCCCGGATCGCGGGCGCAGGCCTTGATCTCGACCAGGCCCTGGCCGACTTCCGGCACTTCGAGCTTGAACAGCTCGATCATGAATTCCGGCGCGGCGCGGCTGATGAACAGCTGCGGGCCACGCGGTTCCGAACGGACCTCGGCCAGGTAACCGCGCACGCGGTCGCCAGCGCGCAGCACGTCGCGCGGAATGCCCTTGTCCTTCGGAATGAAGGCCTCGGCGTTGCCGCCCAGGTCCACATAGATGTTGCCGCGCTCGGCGCGCTTGACCACACCGGTGACCAGCTCGCCAACGCGATCCTTCCACGCATCGACGACCTGCTGGCGTTCGGCTTCGCGCACGCGCTGGACGATGACCTGCTTGGCAGCCTGTGCGGCGATACGGCCGAAGTCCGGGTTCTCGATCTGCTCTTCGATGTAGTCGCCGACTTCAACGCCGTCGGCTTCGTCGATGGCATCCATCAGGCGGATCTGGCGATCCGGGGACTCCATCACCACGTCATCGGCCACCACTTCCCAGCGGCGGAAGGTTTCGTAGTTGCCGTCCTTGTGGTCGATCGACACACGGGCCAGCACTTCCTGGTCCGGATAACGCTTCTTCGCGGCCGACGCCAGTGCAGCCTCGATGGCCTCGAAGATCACTTCACGCGGAACGCCCTTTTCATTGGCGACCGCATCCACTACCAGCAAAAGTTCCTTGCTCATTGGCTCACTCCGCGCGCGGCTTCTTGGCCGCCGGCTCGTTGGATGGTTTCTTGTTCGCCTTGCCACCCTGCTTGGGCGCCGGGCCAGTCGGTTTGGTCGGAGCGAGGCCGAGGGCGGCCCAGTCCGGCATGATGCGTGCCTTGTCGATGTTCTCGACATCGGCGGTGAACGGGGCATTGTCGACCTTGAAGGTGACCGTACCCTGTTCCAGATCCACGGCGAGAATCTCGCCCTGCAGACGGCGACGGCCGTCCTGCGGCAGCTTCAGCGTCACCTTGGCGGATTCGCCGATGGCGCGTTCGAACTGCTCACCCGTGAACAACGGACGATCCACGCCCGGCGAGGAGACTTCCAGCGTGTAGTTGGCGCTGATCGGGTCTTCCACGTCCAGCTGCGCGGACACTTCACGGCTGACGCGCTCGCAGTCGTCGATGTTGACGATGCGCTCGGGCTGTTCGGCCAGCGGCACGTCGATGTACAGGCGCAGGGTCGCACCGCCCGGGGCAGTCAGATACTCCACGCCCAGCAGCTCGAGACCCAGCGACTGAACGGTGGGGGCGAGCAGATTCGCGATTTCGGTTGCCTTGTCGCTCACAGTCTGCCTTGATTCGTTGAAAGAGATACTGGCGTGGCCAGTCGCGCCGGCCCAACACCCCTGGCCACATTCCGGAAACAACAAAGGGCCCGCTGGGCCCCTTGTCCGGTACAACTCCGGTCATGCTGGATTCCGGTAGCGGGAACACACGCGGTGCATGTTCCTGCGAGCCCAGCCTTCCGGGGGGTCACGGCGACCTGGTTACAGGGTGCCGTTCCTGGAAGCCGGTAGCGGGCCACATTCACGTCCGTTGAAAGGATGCGCATGAACAGTCCGCCAAGCCACTGATGATAGCCGGTGCACCGCGCTGGTGCAATGGCCTGGGGCAGTTGCAGGGTGGCCATTGCGGAACCTGAACCGGGCAACAGACGAAGCAGCCGGCCTCGGGTCATCGACGCACCCGTCCGGCTCCTGCGCCCCTGTGCCGCCCCAAAGAAGCGGATTCCAGCAACGAAAAAAGCGACCCCGTCCCCGGAATCGCTTTTTCGTCTACTGCATCTGCATTGCAGATTTTCTGTGGTAGCGGGGGCAGGATTTGAACCTGCGACCTTCGGGTTATGAGCCCGACGAGCTGCCAGACTGCTCCACCCCGCAGCAGAAGCGGAATTGTAAGGGAGTTTTCACTCCCGCGCAACCCCTTTTAAAACACCAGGGCATCGCTGCCGATCCCTGCAACGAAAAAGGCGACCCCGTTGCCGGGATCGCCTGATTCGTCCACCACCCGATTTTCACCGGGTCGATATGGTAGCGGGGGCAGGATTTGAACCTGCGACCTTCGGGTTATGAGCCCGACGAGCTGCCAGACTGCTCCACCCCGCAGCAGTAGCGGATGAGTTGGTTGGCCACCAAGAACGGGAACCTACCGCAACGATATTCTGGCGAAACCGCTGCATCAACAACTCAGGAAACGAATATTACACTAATTGCGCAGTTTTGTATCGTTTTTTACGCAAGATGTGCAAATGCCTGCTGGCACCAGACCATGATCGGGTTCCAGGCCAGGCCGAGCGCCAGCAGCGCCAAGGCATTCACGCCCAGCACCACGCCCAGCACACGGTCGTTGTTGGCCGGCAGCGGCTCGCCCACCGGCTCATCGAAGTACATTACCTTGATGACGCGCAGGTAATAGAAGCAGCCCACCACCGCGCACAACACACCCAGGATCGCCAGCCACAGCATGCCACCGTTGATCGCCGCGCCCAGCACGGCCAACTTGGTCCAGAAGCCCAGGAACGGAGGAATGCCGGCCATCGACGCCATGATGCACAGCACCAGGCCGGCCATCCACGGGTTGCGCGCGTTCAGACCCTTGAAGTCATTGATGTTCTCGGCCTCGAAGCCGCTGCGGGACAGCGCGGTGATCGCGCCGAAGCCGGCGGTCGACATGATCGCGTAGCTCAGGGCATAGAACAGCGCCGCCGCGTAGCCCTCCTCGCCACCGCCGGCGATGCCGAGCAGCAGGAAGCCGATGTGCGACACGGTCGAGTACGCCAGCATGCGCTTGAGGTTGGTCTGGGCGATCGCCATCAGGTTGCCGACCACCAGCGACAGTGCGGCCAGGCCACCGATCAGGTACTTCCACTCGTCGGACAGCGGGCCCACGCCCACTTCCAGCAGACGGTAGGCCATGCCGAACGCGGCCAGCTTCGGGGCCGAGCTGATGAACAGCGCGACCGGGGCCGGAGCGCCCTGGTACACGTCGGGCAGCCACATGTGGAACGGGGCCGCGCCCAGCTTGAACGCCACGCCGGCAATCATGAAGACCGCGCCGGTCAGCAGCAGCATCTTCTCTTCCGAATGCGGAATCGCCGCGTGGATCACGTCCAGGTGCAGCGAGCCGGTGGCACCGTAGATCAGCGACATGCCGTACAGCAGCAGACCGGAGGCCAGCGAGCCCAGCACGATGTACTTCATCGCCGCTTCGGAGGCCAGGCCGTTCTCACGGTTGCTGGCCACCAGTGCGTAGGAGCACAGCGCCAGCAGTTCCAGGCCCAGGTAGACCATCAGCAGGCTGCCGGCCGAGACCAGGATCATCATGCCGGCGGTGCCGAACAGGATCAGCACCGGAATCTCACCCTGGAACAGCTTGCGCTCGCGCAGGTAGCTCCAGCCGTAGACCAGGGTCAGGCCACTGCAGAGCACGATCACGGTCTTCATCACGTCGGCCGCGGTATCGCGGACAAACATGCCGTGGAACACCTCGCCCTGCCCGCCCACGCCGGTGGCGAGCATGAACAGCACCACGCCCAGCGCGGCGACCGAGAACAGGTGGGTCCAGATCTTGTTCTTTTCGCTGATGAACAGATCCAGGATCAACAAGGTGAAGGCGCTGCCAATCAGCACCAGCTCGGGAGCGAGCGGCGGCAGGTCGGCGGCGGTCAGTGGCAACAGCGGCGAGGTGGTCATCATCAAATCCTGGAATCAATACTCTCGACGGCCCGATTACAGCAGCTTGCTGGATGCGATCTGCATCGCCAGCTTCGCGATCGAGGGCTCCATCAGGTCGGTCAGCGGCTTGGGGTACAGGCCCAGGGCAAGCGTGCCCACGGCAAACACACCCAGCACCAGCCACTCGCGACCGTTGATGTCCTTCAGTTCGGCGACATGGGCATTGGCCACTTCACCGAAGAACACGCGCTTGTACAGCCACAGCGTATAGGCCGCGGTGATCACCAACGTGGTGGCCGCGCCCAGTGCCAGCCACGGATTGCGCTGGAAACTGGCCATGATGATCATGAACTCGCCGACGAAACCGCTGGTACCCGGCAGGCCCGCATTGGCCATGAAGAACAGCATGGCAAAGGTGGCGAACCACGGCATCACGTTGACCACGCCGCCGTAATCGGCGATGCGGCGGCTGTGCATGCGGTCGTACAGGACGCCGACGCAGGAGAACATCGCACCCGACACGAAACCGTGCGAGACCATCTGCACCATCGCGCCCTGCAGGCCCAGACGCGCGGCGTCCGGGTTGCCGGCGTCGCGCACCAGCCACAGGGCGATGAAGGTGCCCAGCGTGACAAAGCCCATGTGCGCGATCGACGAATACGCGATCAGCTTCTTCATGTCGTCCTGCACCAGGGCGACCAGGCCGACGTAGATCACGGCGATCAGCGACAGGGCGATGACCAGCCACGCCCATTCCTGCGACGCGTCCGGGACGATCGGCAGGTTGAAGCGGAGGAAACCGTACCCGCCAATCTTCAGCGCGATGGCGGCCAGGATCACCGAACCGGCGGTCGGCGCTTCCACGTGGGCATCCGGCAGCCAGGTGTGCACCGGGAACATCGGCACCTTGACCGCGAAGGCGATCAGGAAGGCGAAGAAGATCCAGGTCTGCTCGGCAGCCGACAGCTGCAGCTGGTACAGGTCGGCCAGCTGGAAGCTGCCGCCCTTCAGGTACAGGTAGATCAGCGCCACCAGCATCAGCACCGAGCCGAGGAAGGTGTACAGGAAGAACTTCATCGCCGCGTAGATGCGACGCGGGCCGCCCCAGACGCCGATGATCAGGAACATCGGGATCAGCATCGCTTCGAAGAACACGTAGAACAGCATCGCGTCGGTCGCGGCGAAGATGCCGACCGTGACGCCTTCCAGGATCAGGAAGGCGGCCACGTACTGGTTGACGCGCTTGTCAATCGCGCTCCAGGCACCGATCAGCGCGAGCACCGAGACCAGTGTGGTCAACAGGATCAGCGCGATGGCGATGCCGTCGACGCCAAGGTTGTAGCCGATCTTGTAGGACGGGATCCAGGCGCGGGTTTCGACGAACTGCAGCGCGTCGTTGGCCACGTCGTAGCCGCTGAGCAGCGACAGGCTGGCCACGAAGGTCAGCACCGCCACCCCCAGCGACGCCCAGCGGGCGGTTTGGGCGTCACGGATGGCAAGGATCAGGGCACCGCCGATGATCGGCAGCCAGATGAGAACACTGAGTAGGGGCCAGTTCGACACGTCTTCTTATTCCGTACAGGTCATCAACGCAGGTAATGCATCAGGACGCCCAGGAGGGCAATCAGGCCGATGATCATCGCGAAGGCGTAGTGATAGAGGAAACCGGATTGGGTGCGACGCAGCAGGTTGGCCGCCAGATCGATCAGGCGTGCCGAACCGTTGACCACCACACCATCGACGACATTCGTGTCGATCGCGCGCGAAACCTTGCCCAGCTTGATGCCGCCACCGGCGAAACCGCCGATCCAGAGCTTGTCGAAACCGTACTTGTTCTCCAGCACCGACACCAGCGGCGCGAAGGTCGTGCGGGCCTTGCCCGCCAGCTCCGGCTTCCACAGGTAGAACAGCACCGCCAGCAGGAAACCGGCCACGGTCAGGAAGAACGCAGGCGCCATCATGCCGTGGATCGCGAAGGCGACCGGACCGTGGAACTCTTCGGCCAGCGCACCGATGGTGTCGCGCGCCGGATTGTAGAAGTCGACGATGCCGGTGAAGAACGAATGCACCTGGCCCGGGATGGCATGCTCGGCGTGGTCGCCCGACCAGCCGGTGCCGTACAGCATCGGACCGATGCTGAAGAAGCCGATCACGATCGAGGGAATCGCCAGCAGGATCAGCGGCAGCGTGACCACCCACGGAGCCTCGTGAGGCTCGTGCGGACCGTGGCCGTGACCGTGGTCGTCATGGTGTGCATCGGCAGCGTGCGCGTCGGCAGCAGCGTGATGGTCGGCATGGGCCGCATGATGATCGTCATGGCCGTGACCGTGGTCGTCATGCGCATCGCGGAAGCGTTCCTTGCCGTGGAAGGTCAGGAACAGCAGACGGAAGCTGTAGAAGCTGGTGACGATCACGCCACCCAGCACCGCCCAGTAACCGTAGGTCGCCACCCAGCTCGACGACACGTGCGCGTGGTGCTGCGCGGCCTCGATGATGGTGTCCTTGGAGTAGAAGCCGGAGAAGAACGGCGTACCGACCAGGGCCAGGGTGCCGATCCACATGGTCACGAACGTGACCGGCAGGTACTTGCGCAGCCCGCCCATCCTGCGCATGTCCTGCTCGTGGTGCATGGCGATGATCACCGAACCCGCGCCGAGGAACAGCAGCGCCTTGAAGAAGGCGTGGGTCATCAGATGGAACACGGCGGCCGAGTAAGCCGACACGCCCAGCGCCACGGTCATGTAGCCCAGCTGGGACAGCGTGGAGTACGCGACAACGCGCTTGATGTCGTTCTGCACGATGCCGATCAGGCCGGTGAAGAACGCGGTGGTGGCACCGATGAACAGCACGAAGTTCAGCGCGGTCTGCGACAGCTCGAACAGCGGCGACATGCGGGTGACCATGAAGATGCCCGCCGTGACCATCGTGGCGGCATGGATCAGCGCCGAGATCGGGGTCGGGCCTTCCATCGAGTCCGGCAGCCAGACGTGCAGCGGCACCTGGGCCGACTTGCCCATCGCACCGATGAACAGGCAGATGCAGATGATGGTGGCGATCGACCAGATGACCGGCTCGTTCATCAGCTGGTAGCTCTGGCCGAACAGGCTGATCGAACCCGACCACACCTGCAGCGCCATCTCCGGCTGTGCCAGCAGCGGGGCATTGGCGAACACCGTGGCGTAGTCCAGGGTGCCGAACACCCACATCACACCGGCGATGCCGAGGATGAAGCCGAAGTCGCCGACGCGGTTGACCAGGAACGCCTTCATGTTGGCGAAGATCGCCGTCGGGCGCTTGAACCAGAAGCCGATCAGCAGGTACGACACCAGACCCACCGCTTCCCAGCCGAAGAACAGCTGCAGGAAGTTGTTGCTCATCACCAGGGTGAGCATCGAGAAGGTGAACAGCGAGATGTAGCTGAAGAACCGCTGGTAGCCCGGGTCATCCTGCATGTAGCCGATGGTGTACACGTGCACCAGGAACGACACGAAGGTCACCACGACCATCATCATGGCGGTCAGCTTGTCGACCATGAAGCCGACATGGGCGGAATAGCGGCCCACTTCGAAGAACGTGTAGACGTTTTCGTTGTACGGCTGGGCGCCGCCCCACAGCAGCATGTACAGGACATAGCTGGAAAGGACGCAGCTCACTGCGACGCCGAGGATCGTGACCGCCTGCGCGCCAGCGCGACCCACCTGGCGACCGAACAGGCCAGCGATGATGCTGCCGAACAGCGGTGCAAGCACCACTGCGATCAACAGACTCTTGGAGAGAGTGATTTCCATCTACGGATCAGCCCTTCAGCGAATCGACTTCGCCGACATTGATGGTGCGGCGGTTACGGAACAGGGTTACCAGGATCGCGAGGCCGATGGCGGCCTCGGCCGCGGCCACGGTGAGGATGAAGAAGACGAACAGCTGTCCGGCCGTGTCACCCAGTTCCCGCGAGAACCCGACGAAATTGATGTTGACCGACAGCAGCATCAGCTCGACCGACATCAGCAGCACGATGATGTTCTTGCGGTTGAGGAAGATGCCGGCAAGGCTGATGCAGAACAGCAGCGCGCCCAGCGCCAGAATATGGCCGAGGGTAATCATGGCTTGGCCTCCTCGTCGCTCGACGGCTTGGTAACGGTGTGCACCAGCGGCTTTTCCGCGTCCATCTTGACGATGCGCAGGCGATCGCTGCCCTTCACCATCGTCTGCAGGGACGGGTTCTGGGTCTTCAGGCCGCTGCGACGACGCAGAGTCAGCATCACGGCGGCAACCACGGCCACGGTAAGGATGACGGCAGCGAACTCGAACGGCAGCAGGTACTCGGTGAACAGGCTGCGGGCCAGCCAGGTGATGTTGGAGGTGTCGGCGGCCAGCGCGGCGGCGTTGTCGGCCGGGAACGGATTGACCGCCCTGCCCTTCACCCCGATCAGCACCAGCATCTGCACCAGCATGGTCACCGCGACCACCAGCCCGATCGGCAGGTAACGCACCCAGCCCTCACGCAGGTTGGAGGCGTCGATGTCCAGCATCATCACCACGAACAGGAACAACACCATGACCGCGCCGACGTACACCAGCACCAGGGCCACGCCCAGGAACTCGGCGCCCACCAGAATCCAGATGCAGGCCACGGAGAAGAAGGTCAGGATCAGGCACAACACGGCATACACCGGATTGCGCACGCTGATCACCGCCGCAGCGGAGATGCCCGCCACGATGGAGAAGACCCAGAAAGCGATATTTACCCAATCCATCATTCGACCTCAGCGGAAAGCGGCATCGGCGGCGCGACGCTCGGCGATCTCGGCTTCAAGCCGATCACCGATGGCCAGCAGCTGCGGCTTGGTAACGATGTTCTCGCCACGATTCTCGAAGTGGTACTCGAGGATGTGGGTCTCGACGATCGAGTCCACCGGGCAGCTTTCCTCACAGAAGCCGCAGAAGATGCACTTGAACAGATCGATGTCGTAGCGGGTGGTGCGGCGGGTGCCGTCCTCGCGCTTGGCCGAGTCGATGGTGATCGCCAACGCCGGGCACACTGCTTCGCACAGCTTGCATGCGATGCAGCGCTCTTCGCCGTTGGGGTAACGGCGCAGCGCGTGCAGGCCGCGGAAACGCGGCGACTGCGGGAACTTCTCCATCGGGTACATCAGGGTGTACTTCGGCTTGAACGCGTACTTCAGGGTCAGCCACAGCCCCCCGAGCAGCTCGAGGAGCAGCAGGCTTTTGAAGTAATGGGTAATTCGATTCATCACTTAGACGCCCTTCTGGATCACGCCGTAGAACACCATCAACGCCGTCACTGCAATCCACGCGATGGTGAGCGGGATGAAGACCTTCCAGCCCAGACGCATGATCTGGTCGTAACGGAAGCGCGGGAAGCTGGCACGGAACCAGATGTACGAGCTGGCGAAGAAGAACACCTTCAGCAGCAGCCACGGCCAGCCGCCCTTCCAGATCCAGTCGATCCACGGGGAGATGTCCGCAGTGACCCAGCCCTGGATCGGGCTCAGCCAGCCGCCGAGGAAGAAGATCGAGATCAGGAAGCTGATCAGGATCATGTTGGCGTATTCGGCCAGGAAGAACAGCGCGAACGCACCACCGGAGTACTCGACCATGTGGCCGGCGACGATTTCCGACTCGCCTTCCACCACGTCGAACGGCGCGCGATTGGTTTCGGCCACGCCGGACACCCAGTACACGACGAACAGCGGGAACAGCGGCAGCAGGAACCAGTCGAACAGACCGGCGTTGCCGGCCTGGGCCAGCACGATGTTGCTCAGGTTGAGGCTGCCCGAGGCGATCATCACACCGACCAGGGCAAAGCCCATCGCGATTTCGTAGCTGATCATCTGCGCCGAGGCGCGCATCGCACCCAGGAAGGCGTACTTCGAGTTGGAGGCCCAACCGGCGAGGATGATGCCGTACACGCCCAGCGAGGTCATCGCCAGCAGATACAGCAGGCCGGCGTTGGCATTGGACAGCACGATCTTCGCATCGAAGGGAATCACCGACCACGCCGCGAAGGCCGGCGCCAGGGTGATCAGCGGTGCCAGCACGAACATGGCCTTGTGCGAGCTGGCCGGCTGGATGATTTCCTTGAACAGCAGTTTGAAGACGTCGGCGAAGGCCTGGAAGATGCCCATGCCCACGTACATCGGACCGTGGCGGACGTGCATCCAGCCGATCAGCTTGCGCTCCCAGACCACGTAGAAGGCCACCGAGATGATCACCGGCATGGTGATCACCAGGATCTTCAGGATGATCCAGGCCAGCGCGCCGATCTCGCCCAGCGACAGCAGCCACTGGTGCAGCGGGTCGACCGCGTTCAACAGCAATTCGTTCATGCAGCCACCACCGTTACGCGTGCGGCACCCAGCGGCGCGGTAGCACCGTGGCCCGATTCAATCCAGACCGACCCCGCGGCGACGCGGGCGTCGACCACCACCGGCAGCGTGGCGCGACCGGCATCGGTGCCGACCTTGGCCATCTGCCCTTCAACCAGCTGCAGGCGGGCTGCGTCGTCGGCGTTGAGCACGATGCGCGGCGCGTTGTTGAGCGGGTGCGACTGCAGCGCCTGGGCGCGACGGACCACCGCATCGGTGCGGTAGATCGCGGCGGTCGAGGCCACTTCCAGGCCTTCCACAGCGACCGGCGCGGCGGCGGACGGCGCAACGGTGACGCTGACCGGCGCCAGGCTGGCGCGCAGGCCGGCCAGATCGATGAACTCGAAACCGGTCAGCGACAGCTCGCCGCCCAACGCACGCAGCACGCGCCAGCCTTCACGCGCCTCGCCCGGCAGCTTGCCGCCGGCACGGGCCGTCTGCTCGCGACCATCGAGGTTGGTCAGGGTGGCGTCGACTTCCGGCAGTGCGCCGATCGGCAGGATCACGTCGGCCACATCGCGGGTCGAGGCGCAGGCGAACTGGCTGAAGGCCACCACCTGTGCACCGGCCAGCGCCTTGCGGGCAGCAGCGGCGTCGGCAAAGTCCAGGCCCGGCTCGATGCCGTACAGGACATAGGCCTTGCGCGGCTGGGCCAGCATGGCGTTGACGTCCTTGCCGGTCGGCAGCACGCCGGCGCGGGCCAGGCCCACGGCGTTGGCGCCCTGCGGGATGCGGCACAGCCTGGCACCGGTAGCGGCGGCGAAATCGCGCGCGGCGGCGCGGATGGCGGCGGCCTGCGGGTGGTTCTCGGCGATCGCGCCGACGATGAGGACGGCGTTGTTGGCCCCCTTCACGGCCTCGCGCAGCTCGGCATTGCCCAGCGCGTCGATGAACTTCGACGGTGCAACGATCTGCTTGCCGGCCAGCTTGAAGGCGAAGTCGAAGTCGACCGGGTTGACCGCGTGGATCTTCGCGTTGCGCGTGGTCTGTGCCTTGCGCAGGCGGGCGTGCAGCAACGGCAGCTCGTGGCGGATGTTGCTGCCGAGCACGACGATGCTGTCCGCGCCTTCGATCTCGGCCAGCGGGAGGCCGAACACCTCGGCCACGGCAGCGTCGGAGAAGTCGCGGTTGTTGATGCGGTGGTCGATGTTGGGGGTGCCCAGGCCCTTGGCCAGTCGCGCCAGCAGCGCGCCTTCCTCGTTGGAGGCCGACGGGTGCACCAGCACGCCGAGGTCGTCGCCCTGGTGGGCGGCGAAGATCTCCTTGGCGGCGGCCAGGCCTTCAGCCCAGCTCACTTCCTTCCACTCGCCGTTGACCTTGCGCAGCGGCTTGACCGCACGATCGTCGCTGTACAGGCCCTGGTGGGAGTAGCGGTCGCGATCGGACAGCCAGCATTCGTTGACCGACTCGTTGTCGCGCGGCACCGCGCGCAGCACTTCGCCGCGACGCACGTGCAGGAACAGGTTCGAGCCCATCGCGTCGTGATAGCCCAGCGATTCGCGCGCGGTCAGTTCCCACGGACGGGCGCGGAACTGGAACACCTTGTTGGTCAGCGCACCGACCGGGCACACGTCGACGACGTTGCCGGACAGCTCGGTGGTCAGCGGCTTGCCGTCGTAGGTGCCGATCTGCAGGTTCTCACCGCGGTCCATGCCCCCCAGTTCCTAGGTACCGGCAAC
>NZ_JBMWDP010000054.1:0-17092 GCF_049545505.1 Stenotrophomonas sp. NPDC077421
GGTCATTGACCGCGCCCAGGCGGCTGTGGGTGGAGTCGACCCTGGCCCAGGTGTGCACGCCATCAACGCCGGCGGCGTGGTCGCCGTTGCGGTCGCGCCAGGTATGGCGCAGCAGCTGGGTGAGCGCAAACTGGTTGGCCAGGTAGGCGCCGGTCTCCGGACGCAGAACCGGCGCCGGGGCCGGATCGATCGGATCGATCGGATCGATCGGATCGACCGGGTCAACCGCATCCACCGGATCCACCGGATCAACCGGATCGACCGGATCAACCGGATCAACCGGATCAACCGGATCGACCGGATCAACCGGATCCACCGGGTCAACCGGATCAACCGGATCCACCGGATCGACCGGATCGACCGGATCGACCGGATCGACCGGATCAACCGGATCGACCGGATCCACCGGGTCAACCGGATCGACCGGATCAACCGGATCAACCGGATCAACCGGATCAACCGGATCAACCGGATCAACCGGATCAACCGGCGTGCAGCCGGGCAGGGCTGGATTGGCCTCGCACGGGTTGGTCGTCGGGATCTCCGAGCGCAGGTACCAGTTGCCGTCCTGGTGTTTGACCAGGAAGTACTCGTACTGCCCACCCACGGCACGACCGATCAGATCGAACTGTGCATTGGACGCACCGCCGACGGTGATCAGTGCAATGCCCAGATCGGTCTTTGCACCGGTCCCGCCGGCGTTGAGCACGCGTACACCGGCCTGGCCGTCGGCATCGCCGGTGATTGCCAGCGTGTCGGTGGCGGAGTGGTCATCGCCCAGCACGGTGTTGAACAGCAGCGTGCCGCCGTTGCCGGCAAACGTATTGACGGCCAGGGTATTGAAGGCAGTGCCGTTGCCCAGTGCGACGGTACCGGTGGGATCGAGCTGCAACCGATCGACGTTGCTGTCGCCGGTCAGCATCCAGGTGCTGCCGCTGCCCACCGTTGCCGACGTGACGTCGGTGAATCGGCCATCGATACGCGCATTGTTGAGCAGCTGAACGTCGAGCGTGCCGGTGACGGTACGCGTGTCGAAGGTGACATCCCCGCTGAGGCGCGAGTCGTCCACCGTGAAGGCCACCGAGGTCCAGCCACGGGACGGCGTCGCGTCAAACGCGCGGACCAGCATCAGATGGTTGTCGCCGCCCACCAGTTGCGCAGCATTGGCAACCCGTACGTCATAAGACGCATTGACATTCCCGTAAGCCGCAACCTGTATCGCGGCGCCGCGCGCCGAACGCACCGTCGATCCATCCACCCGCAGTCTGAGGGTATCGGTGTCCGGAAGGGCGCCCATGAGCTGGACGCCAACGTTGGCCGCTTCGATGGAGGAGCCATTGACGATATCCACCGTACCGCCGGCCATGCGCACGCCAATGCCGGAGACGCGGTCCGAAACACCCGGATTGTCGGCGACACGGACCAGGGTGGCATCGAGCAGTGCATGCGCCCTGCCGATCGCCGTGGTCTCGCTGATCAGATCCACGCCCACGCTGGCGCCGGCGAAGCTGCCACTGAGGTCATCCATCAGAATGCTGCTGCCGATCAGATGCACGGTAGCGTCATTCTGCAGATGAAGGCCGCCATCGATGAAGGTCGACCCAATGGCGCGCAGGGAGGCGGCGTCGGTCAGTTCGAGGGTCTTGTTCGGGCTGGACATGCTGCGGCGCGACACGGTGGTGCCAATGAGGTCCACCTGTGAGGTGCTGTCGGCAATGATGTTGAACGTGGCGCCGTTCCTGACCACCAGACGTGCATCATTGCGGAGCGTCCATGTGTCGGCAGCGTCGCCGATGCCCACGTCGGCCTCCTCGCCATCCAGCACGCGCGCGTCCAGATCGCCGAACGGGAGCGAGGTCAGCGCAAGGATCACAGCACAGGTCAGCAGCCTGACAGGCGGATGACCAGGATGTCGGGTCGTGATGGCGTTCATGGTCGTGGGTCTCTCGATCGGGATAGGCCGGGGAGTTCGTGAGGTGGCCGGGCAGACTGCAGGGGGAACGGTGCAGCGGCGGTACCCTGGCGGTCGCAAATGACACGGACTGTCCAGCAGGGGATGCGCAGTGTCGCGATCGGACCTGCGTCAACCCATACAATTTCTTGCAGATTGTCTGCGTCTATCGCTGGCGATCATCGCCACCGGTGGACCCTCGTTCCGACGGCACGCGCAGGTCATGCCCCGCTGCGCGCTGGCGTCACGACAGCCACTGGCGCCGGGCCCCAGGCGCCGGCGTCCAGGTCATCGTCTTGGGGAGATCCGTCGAGGACGTGCAGTGTCGTGTTGCCAGGTCGGCTGACACACGCAGCAGATCGCCGTGGCGCTGCGGCGATGCACGGCGGCCGTCGGCACGTCAGACGACCGCTGTGCCCTGCTACACCGGCGGCAGCACTTTGCCGGGATTGAGGAGTCCGTCCGGATCCAGCGCCCGCTTGATCGCCCGCATCGCCGCCAGCGTGGCGGGCGTGAAGGCCTGGGCCATGAAGTCGCGCTTGGCCAGGCCGATGCCGTGCTCGCCGGACAGCGTGCCGCCCAGGGCGAGGGTCAGCGCGAAGATCTTCGGCAGGGCGGCGTGCGCGCGTGCGCTCTCGTCCGCGTCGTCGGGGTGGTACAGGATGTTGACGTGCAGGTTGCCGTTGCCGGCATGGCCGAAGGTGACGATGGTCAGCGCGTGTTCCTGCGCCAGCGCCTGCACGCCGGCGACCAGATCGGGAATGCGCGACACCGGCACCACCACGTCTTCGTTGATCTTGCCCGGGGCGATGCTGCGCAGCGCCGGCGACAGCGCCTTGCGCGCTGCCCAGAGCGTCTCGCGGGCGCTGCCTTCCATCGCCACGTCCAGCGCGATCAGGCCGTCGCCTTCGGCGGCGGTGGCCAGCGCCTGCAGCAGATAGGGCAGGGTGTCGTGATCGCCGTCGGCCTCGACCAGCAGCATCGCGCCGGCCTCGGGCACCACGGCACCATTGCGGCGCAGCAGCTCCAGGCTGCGCGCATCCATGAATTCCAGGCGGGTGGGCACCACCGGCTGCGCCATCAGGCGCGACACCGCGGCCGCCGCCGCATTGGCGTCGCGATACAGTACGCGCAACCCGGCCTGGGCCACGGGCAGCGGGGTCAGCTTGAGCGTGGCTTCCACGATCAGCGCCAGCGTACCTTCGCTGCCCACCAGCAGATGGGTCAGGTCGTAGCCGGTCGCATCCTTGGTGTACGCCCCTCCGCACCGGATCACCTCGCCGGCACCGGTCACCGCCACCAGGCCGAGCACGTTGTCGCGGCTGGTGCCGTACTTCACTGCGCGCGGGCCGCCGGCGTTGCAGGCGAGGTTGCCGCCAATACTGCAGATCTCCGCGCTGGACGGGTCCGGTGCCCAGAACAGACCATGTGGTACCAGCGCGTGCTGCAGGTCGCCGTTGAGCACACCCGGCTCCACCACCGCGCAGCGGTTGCCCGGCTGGATGTCGAGGATGCGGTTCATGCGCGCGAACGAGAGCACGATGCTGCCATTCACCGGTACCGCCGCGCCGGTGGTACCGGTGCCGGCGCCGCGCGCGACCAGCGCGATGCCATGCACGCGGCATGCACGCACCAGGGCGACAACCTGGTCGCGGTCGCGCGGGAAGGCCACGCCGGCCGGCAGCGCATGCCGCCACGAGTTGTCCTGCGCGTGCGCCTGCAGCGCGCTGTCGTCGGTGCGCCAGCCGTCGTCGCCCAGCAGGGCATGAAGGGTGGCGGCGAAGGCGGCGGGCAGGGCGGTGGTCATGGGGTGTTCCGGGACGAGGCGGGGGCAGGGTGGACCAGCTTCCAGCCGATCACGGCGGTGCAGAGTGGCAGCCACACCCAGCGCAGCTCGGAGAGCAGGGTGGTGATGCCACGTGCGTTGAAGAACTGGCCGGCGAACGGCGAGACGCGGATCGGCCGCCACGGCGCGAACAGCCGCTCGCCGCTCCACGGCCACCACAGCGCCACGCCCAGGCCGCCGGAGGTGAAGGCATCCAGCAGCGGGTGCGACAACGTGCTGATGCCGACAAACGCGGCGGCCTGCACGGCCGTGGCGCGCAGACGCCGGTGCAGCAGTGCTGCCAACGTGGCCAGCAGCGCGGCGAACAGAAGCGAGTGGCTCGCACCGCGGTGACCGAAACTGTCGGCGTAGGGAATGTGCAGCGCGAACGCCAGCACGTCCGCGTCCGGCAGCATCGCCGCCACCACGCCGGCGGCCAGCAGCGGCGTGGCGATGCGGCCGCGGTCGGCCGCGCACCACAGCGCCAGCGGAATGGCGGCATGGGTAAGAACGGTGGGCATCAGCAATCCTCCAGCCGGAAGGCATCCCGCAGCCAGCGCAGCTGCGGTGGGTCGCCAGCGGCCTCGACCACATCGAAGCGGCAGGGCCGGTCGGCCAGCGCCGGATGCGCCAGCAGGAACAGCTGCGCGGCCAGCACCAGCTTGCGGCGCTTGCGCAGATCGACCGAGACGGCACCGCCGCCGAACGCGGCCGACGCGCGGTAACGCACCTCCACGAACACCGTGGTGTCGCCGTCGCGCATCACCAGGTCCAGTTCACCACCGCGGTAGCGTGCGTTGGCGGCCAGCGGCTGCAGGCCGGCGCGACGCAGATGCGCCCGTGCCGCCGCTTCCACCGCCGCGCCGCGCTGCGCGCGTCCGGTGGCCATGCCGGACCTAGTTGGCCGACGCGATCGGCGTCGGCCGACCGCCGCTGAAGGTCGACCACACCGGCACACGCAGCACGTTGCCGTTGCTGTCAAGGAACAGTGTGCCGGTGGCGCCGGCCAGTGCGCCCTCGGTGGCGATCTTGTCCAGGTAGGCGCTGATCTTCCACGCATCGAAGCCGAACGCGAACAGGCGGCCGGACGCGCCGCGTGCCGAGGGCAGGATCTGCCCGGCGGTGGAAGCGGCCGGCAGGCCGGCCACGCCGCGCACATTCCAGGCTTCGTTCGGATAGATGATGCCGTCCAGCGCCATGTCTTCCTCGGGCTTGCCGCTGCCGAGGGTCAACTGCGAGGTGCCCACGCGGCTGGCGCCGCCGGCGCCGGCCAGCGCCAACTGCGGCGCCAGCGTGCGGGCCTGCGGCGCCTTCACCGCCAGGAACACGCCATCCACGCTGCCTGCGGCGCGCAGCTGCGCGCCGACATCGCCCACGGTGTCGTTCACGCCGACCGTGGCCGCCACCTGGCCGCCACGCTGGGTGAAGCGCTCGCGGAACGCGGCGGCCGCGCGGCGGCCGGTCTCGTCGTTGCTGTGCACCACCAGCACCTTGCCGCGCTCGCGGCCGCGCAGGTACTCGGCGGCGATGATGCCGTCGTCTTCGGGGGCCATCGAGAAGCCGGCGCTGCCGGCCGGCGGGCTGCCCTTGCCACGGTTCAGTGCCAGCACCGGCACCGGCAGCTGCGCACGGCCGAACACCGCATCGACCTCGTCGCGGCCCAGCGGCCCGACGATGAAGTCGGCGCCCGCGCCCACGGCCTTGTCGTAAGCGGCCACGGCACCGGCGGCGGTGCCGGCGGTATCGATGAACTGGATCTCCGGGCGGCGGCGCGACTCACCGTAGTAACCGCTGAGCAGGCCATCGCGGACCGGCTGTGCGGCGGTGGCCAGGCGACCACTGAGCGGCAGCAGCACGGCCATCTTCACCGGCGGGCGGTAGCCATCGGACATCGCCGGGGGGCGCTTGCTGGTGTCGAACTGGCTGGCGCCATCGCGGTCGAACGGACGCGGCAGCGGCAGGCCACGGGCAATCAGCGCGCGACCGGCGAAGTTGTACAGCGGCTCGTTGGCCGGCAGCGCGGCGGCCCTGGCCCGCAGGGTGGCGTCGTCCAGGGTGCCGAGCAGGCTGGCGATGGCCTGCTGGTTGTCACTGCGCGCCTTGCCGGTCAGCGCGGCATGTGCGCGGGCGCGCTCCAGCGCGGCGCCGAGGGTGTCGCCGGTGGCCTGCAGCGCATTGGCGCGGGCCAGCTGCCAGCGCGTGCGCAGCGACGGAGCCACTGCGTCCGAGGATTCCTTCAGTGCGGCCAGCGCCTGTGCCGGCTGTCGGTCGGCCAGTGCCAGCTCGGCACTGGTGAGCTGGTAACGCTGCAGGCTGGCGCCGGTGAGCTGGCGCGGCTGCACCTGGCTCAGCAGGCTGCGGGCGCGGGTGGCATCGCCGGCTTCATGCCAGGCGAAGGCAGCGTCGGCCAGCGCGGCACTGCGGGCACTGCCACGCAGGGTGTTGGCCAATGCTTCGAGCTGCACGGCGGCATCACGCGGCTTGCCCTGCTCGATCAGTGCCAGCGCCTGGCTCTGCGCCGGGGATTCGGGGGCACTGGTGAGGCTGGTCGTGGCGCAGCCGGCGAGCAGCAGCAGCGACAACGAAAGGGCAGAGATCCGTGCGACGGGCTTGTTCATGATCAGGTCCATTCGATGGGGGCAGCGGCCGTGGCCGGGGAACGGTACGATTCTACCCTTGACCCATGAGTGCCGTTGCGATGAGTGCTGTCCCCACGCTGTATGTCGTTGCCACCCCGATCGGAAACCTCGCCGACCTGACGCCGCGCGCGCAGGAGGTGCTGCGCTCGGTGGCCGCGATCTGCGCCGAGGACACCCGCCGCAGCGGCCAGCTGCTGGCCCACTTCGGCATCCAGCAGCCGCTGGTGGCGCTGCACGACCACAATGAAGAAGCGTTGTCGCAGCGGATCGTGGCGCGGCTGCAGGCCGGGGAGTCGTTGGCGCTGGTCAGCGATGCCGGCACGCCGCTGGTGAGCGATCCAGGCTACCGCCTGGTCCGCGCGGCGCGCGAAGCGGGCATCCGGGTCAGCCCGGTGCCGGGCGCGTGCGCGGCGATCGCGGCCTTGAGCGTGGCCGGTCTGCCCAGCGACCGCTTCACCTTCGAAGGCTTCCTGCCGGCCAAGGGAGCGGGCCGCCGCGAGCGGTTGAATGGACTGGCGGGCGAAACCCGCACGCTGGTGTTCTACGAATCCTCGCACCGCATCACCGAATCGCTGGCCGACATGGTGGCCGCGTTCGGGGCCGAGCGACCGGCGGTGATCGCGCGCGAACTGACCAAACTGTTTGAAACGGTGCTCGACGGCACCCTGGGCTCGCTGCTGCAGCAGGTGGAAGCCGACGACAACCAGCGCAAGGGCGAGTTCGTGGTGATGGTGCAGGGCGCCGCCGACGACGCGCAGGCCCAGCTTGCTGCAGGCCGCCGCATGTACGCCAAGCTCAGCGAGCACCTGCCGCCTTCGACCGCCGCCAAGCTGGCGGCGGAACTGACCGGCGCGCCGAGAAAGGCGCTGTACGGGAGTTGAGCTGCGGTCGGGTGGTCGTCAGTGCCTGGGATGCAGCGCCGATGTCGGAACATAGGGCAGCCGGCCAACGGTCGGCTCCACCGGTGTGCTGTCCCGAGCAACAGCCCCCTTCAGTACAGGAGGCACGCCGACAGGCGGGGGGATGTGGGGGCTGGTGGCACCCTGGGGGCTTCTTCGCAGAAGGCGAAGAAAGGGCGGAGCCGGCCGATAAGCCGGGTTTTGTCGTGGACAGTCATTCTTCTAGGCGCTGCGTCACCGCAGCGCTCAAGCAACCTACCCGGACCCGACGCGGGCCACGTCATTAGGTCCCTATTTGGTCTTGCTCCAGGTGGGGTTTGCCGTGCCGGTCTGTTGCCAGACTCGCGGTGCGCTCTTACCGCACCATTTCACCCTTACCGGCTCCCCGAAGGGAACGTAGGCGGTATCTTTCTGTTGCACTTTCCGTCGGCTCGCGCCGCCCAGGCGTTACCTGGCACCTTGCCCTGTGGAGCCCGGACTTTCCTCGGCATCCGCAAGGGATGACGCGACTGTCTGGCCGACTCCGCCGCGCGCATTGTCCCACATCCGCTGCGCGGCAGGGACGTGGATGCGGGACTACGGTGCAGGCGTGTTCAACCGGGTCTCGCCGATGCAGCGGCCATCGGCGGCGAAGCGGCGCTCCTGGATGAAGCCGTGGCCGCGTTCGTCCAGGGCGATGACGGTACTGGCACGGGTGCCGTAGTCGGGGCTGCGGATGAATGCCGAGGACAGCCAGCGCTCGCGCTCCAGGCCGATGCCGGTGTCGGGCAGGGCGTCGTCGTCGGCACGGCCCTCATTGGCCAGCGCCTGCCAGAGCGGGTCCAGCGCGACCTCGCCACGGGCGATCCAGTCGCCGAGGGCCTCGACCAGGTTCACGGTTTTCGGCCACGGCGCATCGAGCGGGCCATTGGACATGCCGTGCAGGCCCGGCGACAGCGTCCGTCGCAGCAGGGGATGGTTGCCCAGGAACTGGCAACTGTCGCGGTCGGCCAGCAGCAGGTTGAACGGGGCGAAGGCGGAGGCATCGGGGGCCAAGGCATCGGCGAAGGCGGCGGCCGGGGCGCTGCCACGCAGGAAGTCGGCCACCAGCGCACCACGCGAGGGGCCGGTCTGGCGGGCCAGCGGGTCGCGCACGTTGGTCACCACCGCCATCCGGCCGTTCTGGCCGATGCCGGCCCAGGTGCCGCCGGAGCGGAGGTCGCGCCCGGCCATCACGCCGGTGTCGGGTGCGGGCCAGGCCGCCAGCGCGGCGGTGGGCCGGGCGTGGAACTCGTCGCGGTTGCCGGCCATGACCAGCTGCCAACGGGGGTGGGCCTTCCAGGCCAGAGCGAGCAGACACATGCGCCGATTGTGCCGGGTTTGCGCACGAACAGGTCGAAGCCGACCCCCGCGCGACTGAATGCGGGCAAGGGTTTCACGCCCTCTGCACAGGCCTGAACTTCCGATCAATCTCAAAAATTGAGACGAAACAGCAACTTGTGGATAAGCCTTGAACAAGTCTCTAAACATTGCTGCAAGCCCTTGATGTTCCAAGTGATTTCGGCTTCGCAAAGTTGTTGACAACCCAATCGGCACTGCTAAGGTGGGCAACAGAGGGAAAACCGGGTTTTTTGTGGTTTTTCGTGGTTCAATGTTTCACCGGGCAAAGGAAAAGGTGCAGGCGTCGTGTTCCAGGGCGAGACGGCCATCACAGTTGATGACAAAGGGCGCATGGCGGTTCCCACCGCTTATCGCGACCTCGTCGCGCGCGCCAGCAACAACCGTCTCGTGCTCACCTACAACCCGTTCGAGTCCGGCTGCCTTTGGCTCTATGCCGAATCGGAGTGGGAGCGGGTGCGGGACGACGTCATGTCCAAGCCCAACACACAGCGTGTCGTGCGTCTGCTGCAACAGAAGCTGGTCGGTTCGGCCGCGCATCTGGAGCTGGACGGCAACGGTCGCATCAGTATTCCCGCCAGCCACCGTGGTGCCGTTGGCATTGAAAAGAAGGCGGTTCTGCTCGGCATGGGCGACAAATTTGAATTGTGGAGCGAGCAGGCACATCGCGCGTTGATCCAGCAGACATTGTCTGACGAGGATCTCGGCGATGGGTTGCTCGACCTGAAGTTGTGAGCCGGGGTGCCCGGGTGCGCGGGGGCGCGCAGGCCGGTCACCTTCCGGTGTCGCAGTCGCCGGCGGGCCATCTGCCGGTGCTGTACACGCAGGTCCTGGAAGGCCTGGCGGTGATCGAAAACGGACGGTATCTCGATGGCACGTTCGGTCGTGGCGGTCATGCCCGCGGCGTGCTCGAGCAACTCGGTCCTGGAGGCCGGCTGCTGGTCATGGACAAGGATCCCGAAGCGATTGCGGTGGCCGAGCGCGATTTCGCGCCGGACCCGCGCGTCTCGATCTTCCGTGGCAGCTTCGCCGACCTGCTGCATTGGGATGCCACCGCCGATGGCCTGGACGGGGTGCTGTTCGACCTCGGCGTGTCGTCGCCGCAGCTGGATGTGGCCGAGCGCGGTTTCAGCTTCGGCAAGGACGGCCCGCTGGACATGCGCATGGACCCGGACAGCGGCGAGAGCGCGGCGCAGTGGCTCAATCGCGTTGAAGAGCGTGAGCTCATGGATGTGCTGTGGACCTACGGCGAGGAGCGCCAGGGCCGCCGCATCGCCCGCGCGATCATTGCGCGCCGCGACAGGCAGCCGTTCGCCCGCACTGCCGAACTGGCCGAGCTGATCGCCTCGGTGATGCCGCGTGGCAAGGACAAAATCCACCCGGCCACGCGCAGCTTCCAGGCCATCCGCATCCACATCAACCGCGAACTGGCCGACCTCGAAGCCGGCCTGGACGCGGCAATGGCGCGGCTCAAGCCCGGTGGCCGGTTGGCGGTGATCAGCTTCCACTCGCTGGAAGACCGCATCGTCAAGCAGTTCATGAACCGTCATGCCAAGGCCCCGCCGACCAACCGCCGGCTGCCGGAACTGACGGCGTTCGTGCCGACGCTGGACCTGATCGGTGGCGCCATCAAGGCCGACGACGACGAGCTGGCGGTCAACCCGCGCTCGCGCAGTGCCGTGCTGCGTGTCGCCGAAAAGCGTGCGGTGGCCGGATGAGCCGCCTGCTGCTCATTGTGCTGCTGGCCTGCACGATCGCCTCGGCGATCGGCGTGGTGTTCATGCGCCACCGCCACCGCCAGACCTTTGTGGAGCTGTCCAAGGTCGAGCGCGCGCGCGATGAGCTCAATATCGAATTCGGCCGCCTGCAGCTGGAGCAGGCCACGCTGGCCGAAGCGACCCGGGTCGATCGCGTTGCCCGCGAACGCCTGGGCATGAAGTTCCCCGAGGCCGCCGACGTCGTGGTGGTGCGCCCATGAGCAAGTCCGGCCGCAACCGTGCCCGCAACAGCTTCAACCTGCGCCAGCGCCTGACGTGGGTGGGTCTGGCGCTGGGCCTGTGCTCGGTGTCGCTGGTTGGCCGCGCCGCCTACGTGCAGATCATCAACAGCGAGTTCTACCAGCGCCAGGGCGAAGCCCGCTACCTGCGCGAGCTGCCGATCAACACCTCGCGCGGCATGATCACCGACCGCAACGGCGAGCCGGTGGCGGTGTCCACCCCGGTCGCCTCGATCTGGGTCAATCCGCAGGAACTGCTGCGCGAACCCGAGCGCATCCCGGAGCTGGCCACCGCGCTCGGCATGCCGCTGGACGAGCTCAACGCCCGCCTGGCGCAGAAGGCCGACAAGGAATTCATGTACCTGCGCCGCCGGATCAACCCCGACGACGCCGAGAAAGTGGTGGCGCTGAAGATCCCCGGCGTCGCCTCGCAGCGCGAGTTCCGCCGCTTCTACCCGCAGGGGGAGGCGATGGCGCACGTGCTGGGCTTCACCAACATCGACGACCGCGGCCAGGAAGGGCTGGAACTGGCCTTCGACGAGTGGCTGCGCGGCAAGCCCGGCGCCAAGCGGGTGATCCGCAACCGCAAGGGCGATACCGTCGAAAGCGACCTGCTGCGCCCGGCCGAACCCGGCAAGGACCTCACCCTCAGCATCGACCGCCGCATCCAGTTCCTGGCCTTCAAGGAGCTGCGCAACGCACTGATCGCCAACAAGGCGGCCGGTGGTTCGATGGTGATCATGGATGTGGCCACCGGCGAAGTGCTGGCGATGGTCAACCTGCCGACCTACAACCCCAATTCGGTCGGCGGTGCCGCGCCGGACACGCGCCGCAACCGCGCGGTCACCGATCTGGTCGAGCCCGGTTCGACCATGAAGCCGTTGACCATCGCCTCGGCGCTGCAGTCCGGCGTGGTCACCAAGGACACCATCGTGGACACCAATCCCGGCTACATGGCCGTGGGCCGGTTCACCATCAAGGACGTGCCGCGCAACAACGGCGTGCTCAACGTCACCGGGGTGATCACCCGCAGCTCGAACATCGGCGCCGCCAAGATCGCCGCCAGGATGCCGGACCAGGTGTTCTACGATCACGTCCACAGCTTCGGTTACGGCGTGGCTCCGCACAGCGGCTTCCCCGGCGAATCGGCCGGTGTGCTGAAGCGCCCCGCCCGGTGGGACGGTGCCACCAAGACCACCATGTCCTACGGCTATGGCCTGAATGTCACGCCGCTGCAGATCGCCACTGCGTACTCGGCGCTCGGCAACGGCGGCAAGCTGATCGCGCCCACCTTCGTGAAGGGACAGCGCAACGAAGGCAAGCAGATCATCGACGAAAACATCGCCAAGGAAGTGGTGGCGATGATGGAAACCGTGGTCACCCAGGGCGGCGCCAAGCAGGCGGCGGTGCTGGGCTACCACGTGGCCGGCAAGACCGGTACCGCGCGCAAGACCGGTCCGGGCGGATACGAGCGCGGGCATTACAACGCGCTGTTCGCCGGGGTCGTGCCGGCCAGCAACCCGCGCTTCGCCACGGTGATCGTGATCAATGACCCGCAGGCGGGCAAATACTACGGCGGCCTGGTGTCGGCACCGGTGTTCCACAACGTCATGGAAGGCGCGCTGCGCCTGATGGACGTGCCGCCGGACGATATCGAGTCCTGGCTGGCCGCGCAGCAGTCCGGAAAGATGGGGCACTCCGCCTCGATCCTGCCGGCGCCGCCGGCCGAGGTGGTCCTGCCGGCCGATGCCGCCGCTGAATTCGATGCCGCGCTGCCCAGCGCGCACGCCACGACGCCCCCCGCGCAGGGAGGCACGCAATGAGCCAGACGATGTTGCTTTCGCAGTTGATTCCCGACGTGGCGCTGCCCCACGACCCGACCATCACCGGGCTGGTGCTGGACAGCCGCGCGGTGCGCCCGGGCAATGCCTTCGTGGCGATCGCCGGCTTCGGCGCGCACGGGCTGGGCTTCGTCGAGCAGGCACGTGCTGCCGGCGCGGGCGCGATCCTGTTCGATCCGCCGGCCCCGGCCGAGCTGCCTGCCCCGGCCGACGCGATCGCGGTGCCGGGCCTGCGCATGCGCATGGGCGCGATGGCCGACCAGTTCCACGGTCACCCCTCGCGCGCGATGACGATGGTGGGAGTGACCGGCACCAACGGCAAAACCTCCACCGTGCAGCTGCTGGCCCAGGCCTGGCACCTGCTTGGCACCCGCAGTGGAAGTATCGGCACGCTGGGGGTCGGACTTTATGGTGATGTGGTGCCGACCGGCTTCACCACCCCGCTGGTGCTGCAGATGCACGCCGTGCTGGCGCAGCTGCGCGATGGCGGCGCGCAGGCAGTGGCGATGGAAGTCAGCTCGCACGCGCTCGACCAGGGGCGGGTGGACGCGGTCCACTACGACGTGGCGGTGTTCACCAACCTCACCCGCGATCATCTCGACTACCACGGCGACATGGCGCAGTACGGTGCGGCCAAGGCCAAGCTGTTCCACCGCGCGGGCCTGAAGGCCGCGGTGGTCAACCTCGACGACCCGTTCGGCAGTGAACTGCTGCGCACCCTCGACGCCGGCGTGCAGCCGGTCGGGGTCAGCTCGCGCGGCGCGCAGCAGGCCGCGGTGCGTGCCGATTCGCTGACGCTCGACGGTCGCGGCATCGCCTTCGACCTGGTCGTTGGCGGTGAACGCCACCCGGTGCAGTCACCGCTGCTCGGCCGCTTCAACGTGGACAACCTGCTGGCCGTGGCCGGCGCGCTGCTGGCGCTGGACCATGCCCCGGCCACGATCGCCGCGCTGCTCTCGCAGCTGCAGCCGATCGCCGGCCGCATGAACCGTCTTGGCGGTGCGAACGGCCAGCCCACCGTGGTGATCGACTACGCCCATACCCCCGACGCGCTCGAACAGGCGCTGGCCAGTCTGCAGGGCCATCTGGCCGGGCGGCTGGTGTGCGTGTTCGGCTGCGGTGGCGAACGCGATACCGGCAAGCGCCCGCAGATGGCTGCCATTGCCGAACAGCACGCCGATGTGGTGATCGTCACCGACGACAACCCGCGCGGCGAAGACGGCGATGCCATCGTTGCCGACATCCTGGCCGGGCTGCGCGCGCCTGACGCCGCCATCGTGCAGCGCGACCGCGCCGCCGCGATCACCCGGGCGATCGGCCTGGCGGGCGCCGGCGACATCGTGCTGATCGCCGGCAAGGGTCATGAACCCTACCAGGAGATCGCCGGCGTGCAGCATCCGTTCAATGACACCGAGGTGGCCGCACGCGTCCTGGCGGCATCGCACGGGGAGGCGGCACGATGAAGCGCACGCCGCTGTCACTGATCGCCCACTGGGCCGGTGGCGAGATCCACGGTGAAGACACCGCGATCGACGCCATCAGCAACGATACCCGCACCCTGGCCCCCGGCAGCCTGTACGTGGCGCTGCGTGGCGAGCGTTTCGACGGCCACGACTTCGCCGCCGACGCCGTCGCGCGCGGCGCGTCGGCCATGCTGGTCGAGCGCCTGCTCGATGTGGCGCTGCCGCAGATCGTGGTCGCCGACAGCCAGCACGCGCTGGGTCGGATCGCCGCCGGCATGCAGCGTGACCGCCAGGCCGAGGTGTTCGCCATCACCGGCAGCAACGGCAAGACCAGCGTCAAGACCCTGCTGCTGGCGATCCTGCAGCAGGTTGCGCGCGAAGAAGGGCGCGTGGTGTATGCCAACCCCGGCAACCTCAACAATGAAATCGGCCTGCCGCTGGCGCTGATCGACGCCCCCGAAGACGCGGACTACGCGATCTACGAGATGGGCGCAGGCAAGCCGGGTGACATCGCCTACCTGACCGACATCGTGCGCCCGCGCTATGCGCTGGTGAACAACATCGCGCCGGCGCATCTGGAACGCATGGGCAGCCTGCAGGGCGTGGCGACCACCAAGGGCGCCATCTACGCCGCGCTGCCGGCCGATGGCGTGGCGGTGATCAATGCCGACGACGCCTTCGGTGCCTGGTTCGAACAGCACGTGGTCGGCCAGCCGCCGCGCAGCCGCGTGCTGCGCTACGGCCTGGACCACAGTGCCGACATCACCGCGCTGTCGGTGCGCCTCAGCGTCTCGGGCAGCCGGTTCGTGCTGTCCACCCCGCAGGGCCAGGCCGAAATCGTGCTGGCGTTGCCGGGCCGCCACAACATCGGCAACGCGCTGGCTGCCGCATCGCTGGCGCTGGCGGCCGGCATCACCCTGGCCCAGGTCGCCGCCGGTCTGGCGCGCGCCGAGCCGGTGCCGGGCCGTCAGGTCGCGCACGTGCTGCCGGGTGGCGCGGTGCTGATCGATGACAGCTACAACGCCAACCCCGGTTCGCTGGACGCCGCCATCGATGCGCTGGCCGCCGCCGGCGACGAAGGCTGGCTGGTGCTCGGCGACATGCGCGAGCTCGGCCCGGACGGCGAAGCGCTGCACGCGCAGGCCGGCCGTCGCGCGCGCGACGCCGGGCTCAAGCGGCTGTACACGCTGGGCACGCTGAGCGCCGCCGCGTCGGCCGCTTTCGGCGACGGTGGCCGCCATTTCAGCGACCACGACACCCTGGCCGCTGCACTGGCCACCGAACTGCATGCTGGCGTGCGCTGCCTGGTCAAGGGCTCGCGCGGCAGTGCGATGGACAAAATTGTCAAAGCGCTGCTGGCGCGAGGAGAGGAAACCCCCAATGTTGCTTGAACTGGCCCGATGGTTGCAGCAGTTGGAGAGCCTGTTCGGGCTGTTCGGCTATCTGACTCTGCGCGGCATCCTCGCGGCGCTGACCGCGTTGTTCCTGTCGCTGTGGCTGGGGCCGGCGATGATCCGCAGGCTGGCCCAGTTCAAGGGTGGCCAGCCGATCCGTACCGACGGTCCGCAGACCCACTTCTCCAAGGCCGGCACGCCCACGATGGGCGGTTCGCTGATCCTGCTGACCATCACCCTGTCAGTGCTGCTGTGGGCCGATCTGCGCAACCGCTATGTCTGGGTGGTGCTGGCGGTGATGCTGTGCTTCGGCGCGATCGGCTGGTACGACGACTGGATCAAGATCGTGCGCCGTGACCCGAACGGTCTGAAGTCGCGCTGGAAGTACCTGCTGCAGTCGATCTTCGGCCTGGCCGCCGGCCTGTTCCTGTTCTATACGGCCGATGTACCGGCCGCGATGACCTTCTATATCCCGATGTTCAAGTCGGTGGCGCTGCCGCTGGCCGGCATCAGCTTTGTGGCCATCGCCTACTTCTGGATCGTCGGCTTCTCCAACGCGGTCAACCTGACCGACGGCCTGGACGGGCTGGCGATCATGCCGACCGTGCTGGTCGCCTGCGCGCTGGGTGTCTTCGCCTACGCCTCGGGCAACGTGGTGTTCTCCAGCTACCTGCAGATCCCGCAGATTCCCGGCGCCGGTGAACTGGTGATCATCTGCGCGGCCATCGCCGGCGCGGGCCTGGGCTTTTTGTGGTTCAACACCTACCCGGCGATGGTGTTCATGGGCGACATCGGCGCGTTGGCGCTGGGCGCGGTGCTGGGCACGATCGCGGTGATCACCCGCCAGGAACTGGTGCTGGTGATCATGGGCGGTGTCTTCGTTGTCGAGACGCTGTCGGTGATGATCCAGGTCGCCTCGTTCAAGCTGACCGGCAAGCGCGTGTTCCGCATGGCTCCGATCCACCACCACTTCGAACTGAAGGGCTGGCCGGAACCGCGCGTGATCGTGCGCTTCTGGATCATTTCGGTGGTGCTGGTCCTGATCGGCCTGGCCACGTTGAAGGTCCGCTGATGAACGATCTGTCGCGCCAGGCAACCCGCCTTGAAGCCATCGGAGGCCACTTCGACAAGTGGCTGCTGGGCGCGATCATCGCGCTCACCGGGCTGGGCGTGGTGATGGTCGCGTCCAGCTCGATCGCGTTGATGAGCAGCCCGTTCTACTACCTCAACCGCCACCTGATCTTCCTGGCGGTCGGCATCGGGCTGGCCATCGTGGCCATGCGCACCGAGCTCAAGAGCATCGAGCAGTACAACCAGATCCTGCTGCTGGGCTGCTTCGCCCTGCTGGTGGTGGTGTTCATCCCCGGCCTGGGCAGCAGCGTCAACGGTGCCCGGCGCTGGATCAACCTGGGCATCTCCAAGTTCCAGACGGTCGAAGCGGTCAAAGTGCTCTACATCGTGTGGCTGTCCAGCTACCTGGTGCGCTTCCGCGACGAGGTCAACGCGACCTGGCCGGCGATGCTCAAGCCGCTCGGCGTGGCCGGCGCGCTGGTGGTACTGCTGCTGCTTCAGCCGGACTTCGGTTCTTCCACCCTGTTGCTGGCGATCACCGCCGGCATGCTGGTGCTGGGCGGGGTGAACATGCCGCGCATGTCCATGCCGGTGGTCATCGGCATGGTCGGCATGAGCGCACTGGCGATCATCGAG
>NZ_JBMWDP010000055.1:0-16881 GCF_049545505.1 Stenotrophomonas sp. NPDC077421
TTTCTGCAACGCACCTGTAGGCCCGCTTCCTGGTACAAGCGCTCCACTCGCTTGTAGTTCACGACCAGCCCCTTCTGTCGCAGTTTCAAATGGATTATGCCCACTCCGTAGCGTCTGTGCCGGTGCGCCAGCGCAGCGATCTGCTCGCGCAGCTCAGCGTTGCGATCGGCCCGAGGCTCATAGCGCAGCGCGCTAGCGCTCATCCGCACCACCGTCAGCGCTCGCCGCTCGCTCACCCCCTTCTCGACCATGCTCCGCACCAGCAGCCTGCGGTCTGCATTGTCTCGCGCCGTTGAGTCGAAGCTGATCGAAACCAATCCTTTGATGGGCATGCGCCAGCGATCAGCCGCGAGCCGCAAGGTCGTACGGTTCTTGTCTCCAGATGAGGAGGCAATGCTCTGAGCTGCACTCGCAGCGCGCGATCTGGCTGGCGTAGAGGGCAGGGCAAACGCCAATGCGGCCCGACGTAAGTACCGGCAAGTGGTTCTGCCCGATTTGCCGATGGATGGGTATGTCGATCACCTAACGCCCGTGGTTCTCACAGCCATGAATACCGGTATGAGACGGGGCGAGCTTCTGTCGATGACATGGGCCGACATCAACTGGGAAGCAAAGATGCTGACCATCCAGGCGGAGAACGCCAAGTCCAGCATGTGTAGCGTGCCGGGTCCAAGGAAGTGCTCGGGGCTGCCCTGTCGGCCATCTCGAGCAGCTATAGCGAGGAACTCTCTGGATTCAGCGTCTGTGTGTGGCCGCTGGATCGGTGATCTGTTGGGCAAGGAGATGGACGAGCTTTGCGCCTTGGGGAGAAGGTATTTGTCGGACGCGTGGTGTTGTGGCGTGTTGTTCTCACGCCCGTTCCCGTGTTCACTTCTTCAGGCAGCGCCCCCAAGAGAGAGAAGCCTGAATGTTCTGCAGCACGCTCCAACTTTTCACTACGTGCGAAGGTGCATCTCGTGTTGGCCGAGAGCGATGAAAACAAGACTTTTCTGACTTCTTTCGTCTAGACGCCGATGCTACTGTTGACGTAGGCGTCGTTGGGAAGGCGCAGGCGCCGAGATAAGTGCCGAAGCATCTAGAATGGTGGTGCGGAGATCGAGGTTGCGGGAGTATGTCGTGTATGAGAGGCTGCGTTGCAACTTGTCCAGCATGCCCGCCCGTTCGGTAATGGTGGGTGCGGTAAGCGAGCTGGCCCAGCGCGGATACTGAAGGGTGAGTTAGGGGAGAAGTATGGCGAAGGCTATTCTCGTAGTATTTCATCTACTTATTGCTGTTGTCTGCTTTGAAGTGCAGGCGAACGACGTAGTCAATAGGTGCCCTCCAGGAACATATCCTTATCTCGACCGTCCATGTGATCAGGGTCAGGCATATGTAGAGGTGCATCGAAATCACCGCGCATGGCTTAAGGCTCGCTCGGACTTTCATCCGCTTTATGTCGGTTTGCTTCCGGGCTACCCCGATTACTATGCATGGAAGTGCAGATCGGATCTCTTCCCTTGGATACCGGAGACCGGCTGTGGTGGGGCGTGGTTCAGGGAGCACAGTACCTGCGCAGGGCGGCCTGGAATAAGCTTGCCTGGCATGACGATTGGACAGCACCATTGTGTACAAGGCTGCGAGTACAAGGTGACAGGAAACTCAGAGTCAGAGCCAACAGGTGCTGTCTGTTTGCCGGACCCTTGCCCCGAAAGCGATACGTTCGGGTGTGGCAAGAGCGTTGCCCAACTCGAGCAGGCAGCCAAACCGTCCTCTGATCCGCGCCATCTCTTTCACGCGCAGCAGAGCTGCATTGCCAACAAGTCCTGCAAGCTTCGTTGCGAGATGGACAATTGCCAATGGATGGATGAAGTAATTCCAGGATTCGTAGACCCATACCTGGGTGGGAGCGGACGTTGGCCTGCAGTCGAAGCGTCATGCGGCGATGTGAAGAATCAGCTAGGGAGCATGCTCGGCGCAAAATGGATCGTAGATCGTGAGTGTTTTTCCACGATGGGTTGGTATCACGTGCAGGTAGATCTCCTGGGAGCGCTGCAAAGATCCGGGTGCGGGTCGCAGAGAGACTGGAATCTGGTCGGTGACCAGATCGCTCCATGCTTGAAAGAAAGCCAGCCAGGCTATCCGCAGGCTTACTACACGATGGGCGGTATCTTCGTTCATGCGGCACGTGAAGCCGTGCGCGTGCAGTGCATAGCCAAGCGCTTCATCCAAGGGTTGCCGATTGACATCAATACCGACATCGAGGGAAAAGTATGCAAAGCCGCTTACTGACCGCCATGCTGCTGGGTACGTTGGCGTTCAGCGCGAACGCGCAGGATGACGGCCGCCCCACGTGGAGCCTTCGAGCCTCGATCGCAGGGCAGGATCTGATTGGGGAGTGGGAGCTCTCCCAGCTATCAAGCGGCGCAAGCAAGGAGGAGGTACTCAGCAGTGCCTTGGTTTCGCAGGTCGGTGTTGCACAGGGGGCTGCGCTCCAGATCCAGGTCAAGTTGGTCAACCCATCTGGCGTCGTGACAGACGTTACCGGATCACCGAAGCTCATGTACCGCCCCAAGGCGTGTCTCACGGTTGCGGCCAATGGCACCGCTACTGTCGCACAAGCCTCCGATTCTCTATGGCCCTGCGACAAGGGCGCTCCCATACCATTGACAATCATTTACGCCGATCAGTCAGCAGGCGTGGCTGCAGTGAATATGTATCTGATGAAGGTGGATTGAGGCCGCAGGATGGTTCGCTCGGGCCGGAAGCGGAGCGCCTTGTTCGTGAGGGGATTACCCGCGCCGCCCAGGACGGGCGGCGGGTGTTCCAAAGCGATGCACGCAAGCGCGTCGGCCGCGAATTCGTGCGCCGTGCAGCGAGCCTGATCGCGCAGCGTGAGTACAACGCTGCAGGCGCAACCATCACGTACCTGCATACCAATGCGCTGGGAAGCCCAGTAGCAAGTACGAACCAGGCGGGGGCTGTCGTCGAGCGGACGCACTACGAGCCTTATGGCGCGCCGATCAGGAAGGTGGTGGACGGGCCGGGGTATACCGGGCACGTCATGGACGGGGCCACCGGGCTGAGCTACATGCAGCAGCGGTGTATGCACCCGCAGTTGGGTGTGTTCCTGTCGGTTGATCCGGTGACGGCATATAGCGATCCGGTGGCGCAGTTCAACCGGTATCGATATGCGAATGGGAATCTACATCGATTTTCCGATCCCGATGGTCGTGTTGCGGCGGATGGCGCTTACGGGGCAACCGTTGCCTACATGCTTCGAAATCAGCCTGAGAAGTTCTGCTATCGCCGAGGAGTTCCGGAGAATCCACGAGTCTTCGGGTAACTGATTGAATCTGATCTTGACGTCGGCATGGCGTTCAACGTGCCGACGTCTGGTCTGGCGGTGCCGTATTTTCTGCAGCTCGTGCGAGCTGTGAAGTGGGCTGTCTAGACTGACGGGCCAGAGCAGGGCGCGCGATCTGGAAGGTTGCTAATCACGCGCAGGATTTGGTTATCGAAGGTCAGCACTCCTTTCACGCAGAGTCCGTCACCGGCTGCGCCATTCTGACCCGGTTCCGTCCGCCCGCTTTCGCCTCATACAGCGCCTCGTCGGCGCGCCCGATCAGTTCCTCAAGCAGTGTCTGATGGCACCCGGGCAGCGCGTCACCGATGGCACCGCCGACACTGATGGATACCGCAATCCGTTCCCCACCGATGCTGATCGGTTCGGCGGCAATCGCACGGCGCAGGCGCTCCGCGGTGATGTGGACCTCGTCGTTGGTGGGCGCGGCGAGCAGGGCGATGAACTCCTCACCGCCGAAGCGGGCGAGCAGGTCGCGGTCGCGCAGCGCTTCCCGGCAGCGCTTTGCGACAACCTTGAGCACTTCATCGCCGATCGGATGGCCGTAGGTGTCGTTGATCTTCTTGAAATGGTCCACGTCGAGCATGAGCACGGCGACGGCACGCCCCTGGGCCTCGCGGGCCGCGATGATCTGTGCGGAGCGCTCCTCGAAGTGGCGGCGGTTGGGGATGCCGGTGAGCGGGTCGGATGCCGCGAGGCGGCGCAGCTCGGCCGCCATCAGCAGGTCGGCGGTGACGTCCTCGAACAACCAGATGCGCCCGTGCTCGCCATTGCCGCGCACCGGGTGGGTATCCACTTCGTAGGTGCGCTCGCCGAGCGTCCAGTTGAGTTTCGCCGCGAAGTTCATGTCCCCGATCTGGGTAGCGTAGGCCTGCTCCAGTTCGGCATGGTTGTCGCAGCGCTGCCGCAGTGCCCGCATCGGGCCGGCGAGGTCGGCGGCGCGGTGGTTGCCGGGAGTGCTGCCCAGCAGGTCCGCCGCGCGCTCGTTGACCACGGCACTCTGGCCGTCGCCGTCGATCAGGACGATGCCTGCGGGCACGCTCTCCACGAGGTCGATGAACTGGTTGCGCACGATGGACTCACGCACCGCCTCGCGCCGTGCCGACAGAAGCCGGGCGACGCTGCCTGCCAGCAGCGGGATCTGCGCCGTGAGGGGCGGCGCATGGCGCCGCCACAGCAGGAGCAGGCCGCTGAGTGGCGCCCCGTGGGAAGGCGCAGGGACGAACAGCAGGTGTGCGGCGGGGCCGCCGAGGGCATGCATGAAGGCGCTGGGCAGCCGGAAGCCGCTTGCCTCCATCGCCTGGCCGTCCCATGCATGGTCGAACACGCCGCTACGGGCCATGTTGAAGCCGGCCGCGGGCACGGTGGGGGACGCGGTGGCCCAGCTGGCGCGCCCGTCTGCCTGGATCTCGATCGCCATGACCAGGTCCGCCTGGGTCGTGAGGCGGACGAAGTCGCACAGTGCGGCCAGTGCCTGGCTGTCGGTCGTGGTCAACGTGGTGCCCCACCCAGACGATGCGTCAGGATGCGGACGACTTCCTCCGGTGCCGTCATGTGCGGCAGGTGGCCCGACGCGTCGATGACGTCCAGGGTCGCGCCGTCGATGGCCTTCTCCAGCCACTGTCCGACGGCCACGGGTACGGCCATGTCGTGGGCGGTCTGGACCAGGTGGACCGGCGTGGAGACCTGCGGTGCCAGCGACCGCAGGTCGGAGGTGAAGATTGTCCGCGAGGTGCTGAGTGCGATATCCGGGCGCATCTGGAACAGGGTGTTGGAGAAGTCGGCGATGACCGCGCTGTCGTCCACACCGACCACCATCGGCGCGAAACCTGCCACCCAGGCCTGGTAGTTGGCGCGCATGCTCTCGAACAGATGTTCCAGGTCATCCGGCTGGAAGCCGCCGGTGTAGCCGTCGTCGTCGATATAGCGGGGCGAGGCGCCGATGATGACCATGCGTTCGAACAGATCCGGTCGCGCCACCGAGGCGGCTGCGCCGATCATGCCGCTCATCGAGTGCCCGATGTAGGTGCAGTTGCGCAGGTCGAGCTCGTCCATGATGTCGAGCAGGTCGTCGGCGTAGCCGAACAGCGAGCCGTGCCGCTCGGTGTCATAAGCGTCAGCGCCCAATGGCCCGCAGCCGGCAAGATCAAAGGAGATCACGTCATAGCGTGCCTCGAACCAGGGCCGCAGTGCGGTCCAGGCGCTCTGGTCGGTGCCGAAGCCATGCGAGAGGATGGCGACGTCTTTTCCATTGCCGCTGCGGCGGCCGTTGAAGCTGCTGAAGCTGTTCAAGCACATCTGCCCATCGCGTCGCACAAGGGCCCGATGGTAGGGGAGAGGCGGGGGCGGGGTCTATCGGATGGTGCCGACGGGCCTATAATCGCCTCACATATTCCGCAGATCCAAGAGCACGGAGGCTCGACGCCATGTCCATTGCCGCAATCCCCGACGTTTCGCTGGTCGACAACAGTGAGCAGCGCACGCCGCTGATCCTGGTACTGGACTGCTCCGGCAGCATGGGCGGCGGCCCGATCGAACAGTTGAACGCAGGCCTGAAGCTGCTCGAGCAGGAATTGAAGGCCGACGTGATCGCGGCCAAGCGCGTGCGCGTGCTGCTGGTGGAGTACGGCGGCATGGACAACGCTGCGATCAGTGGCGACTGGTGCGATGCAATGGATTTCGCCGCGCCGCAACTTGTGGCCAGCGGCACCACGCCCACCGGCGCAGCCGTGGAGCTGGCGCTGCAGGAGATCGAGGACGAGAAGTCCCGCTTCCGGCAGGCGGGCGTGGCGTACACGCGGCCGTGGCTGTTCCTGATGTCCGATGGCCAGCCCACCGACGCGTGGGAAGAGGTGGCCGCGCAGTGCCGCGATGCGGAGCAGCAGAACAAGGTGGCGGTGTTCCCCATTGCCGTGGGCGACGCCGATATGGGCGTGCTTGGCCAGTTCAGCCGCAATGGCGAGCGCGGTGTGAAGCGCCTGCAGGGGCTGCAGTTCAAGGAACTGTTCCTGTGGCTCAGCGCGAGCATGCGCGTGGTGTCCAACTCGACGCCCGGCGGCCAGGTGCAGCTGCCGGCGACGGACAGCTGGTCGCAAGTACCGGTCTGACCATGTCCTGGCGCGTGATGGCCGCATCGGCCACGGGGCGTTCCCATCTTGATCGCGGGCAGCCCTGCCAGGATGCCTTCGCATCGGCATGCGTGCGCGGGATGGTGGTGGCGGTGGTCTGCGATGGCGCGGGCTCGGCTGCGCACAGCGACGTGGGCGCGCAGCATTTTTCCGCTCGCGTGGTTGAGGCGGTGGGCCGGGCGCCGACGCTGGGCGATGACCCGCTGGCGATGACGGTGGATGTGCTGCGGGCGATGCTGGAAACCGCTGTCGAAGACGCCCGCGAACAGCTGGCAGCAGTGGCGGCGGCGCAGCGGCTGACGCTCTCCGACCACGCCTGCACGCTGGTAGGGGCGATCGCCACCGCGCGTGGCGGCTGGTTCTTCCACGTCGGCGATGGTGTGGCGGCCTGCGCGTTCGCGGGTGGCATGGCCGATGCGGTCTCGCTGCCGGCCAATGGCGAATACGCCAATGAGACCTGGTTCGTGACCGGCACGAACTGGCGTGAGCAGTTGCGGCTGACCCGCTTCGAGGGCGATGTGCAGGCGCTGGTGCTGATGTCCGACGGCGTGCAGCCGTTCGCGATGACGCGCGCCGGCGACAGCCTGTTCCCGCCCTTCATTGCGCCGGTACTCCGCTATCTTGCCGGCGTGTACAGCGAGCACGGCAGCGAAGCACTGCGCGCGACGCTGGCGGACCCGCGGACCGACCAGATCACCGGCGACGACAAGACGTTGCTGGTGGCGCTGCCGGCCTGAGCCGATGCCGACGCGCAGCGGCGACACCATCCATGACCAGCGCGGCACACCGCTGACGCTGGGGCGGCTGCTCAAGAGTGGTGGCGCCGGCAGCGTGTTCCTGCTGAAGGAGCGGCCACAGGAAGTGGCCAAGCTGTACCACTCCAGCAAGGATGCGCCGGTGTACGAGCGCAAGCTGCGCGCGATGCTGGAGCTGCAGCCGGAGTTGCCGGCGGTCGAAGAGAACGGTCAGCGGCTGGTGCAGATCGCCTGGCCGGTGAGCCTGCTGCGCGACCGCGCGCGGCAGTTCATCGGGTTCACCATGCCGATTCTGGATGTGTCGGCCACCAGCGACCTGGAGCATGTGCTGCAGGAACGCCAGGCGCGTGCTGAAGGCCTGCCGACCGGGCTCGGTGCGAAGATGACCCTGGCCGCCAATCTGGCGGCGATGCTGGCCACGCTGCACCGTCGCCAGCACTATGTGGTGGACCTCAAGCCACTCAACGTGCGGTTCTACCGCGATGCGCTGTACATCGCGATGCTCGATTGCGATGGTTTCAGCATCCAGGGCAAGGGTGAGCGCTTTCCAGCGGGGCAGGTCACGCCGGACTACCTGGCGGCCGAGTTCCAGCAGCGGGGCGTGAGCGCCGGTGCCGAAGAGGCGCAGGACCGCTTTGCGCTGGCGGTGATGGTGTTCCAGCTGCTCAACTCGGGGTTGCACCCCTATGCGGGGCGGCCGAAGGGGGCGGCGCTGCCCAGCGACCTGCCAGGGCGGATCGCCGCGAACCTGTACCCGTACGGGCGCAAGGCGCATGCGCAGATGCTGCCGTCGCCGGTAAGCGGCCATGAGGCGTTTCCGGCGGCGTTGCGCGAGATGTTCGACCGCGCGTTCTCGACCCAGGCGCGCCGCCGGCCGTCGGCACAGGAATGGGCCACGCTGCTGCTGGACTACGCGCGGCGCACTGCAGGGCACCTGGTGGAATGCAGCCAGGATGCCGCGCATCAGCACTTCGCCGGCATGCCCTGTGCGGCCTGCGCGCGCGCGGGGCTGCTGGCCGGCACTGCGCGCGCGGCCAAGGCGCAGTCGCGGCGCAAGGCCGGCAGCGGCGGCAAGCGGCGGCAACCGGCCCGGCGCCCGGCGGGCAACGCCCCTGCGGCCCACGGAGTCACGGCCGCCGCTCGGGTTCCGGCAGGACAGGCGGGCCAGGCTGCCACTGCCAGCACGCTGCCCGGCATCGGCACGCGGGCGACGATGGCGGTGATCGGCACCCTGCTGCTGGGCTGGGTGATGGGGTGGGGCATGCCGGCGTTCCGGCGCTACGCGGACCTGGCGGTGCCGTCGATGTCCGACGGCCTGCCGCTGGGGATGCATCTGGTGATGCTGGGTGTCGCGATTCTGGCCTTCGTTCTGTTCGTGCCGGTGCTGATCCTGAGCAGGCGGCCATGAAGGTCATCGCGATCCTGATCATCGCGGTGGTGGTGTTCATCGGGCTGTCGCCCTTCTGGGGCTGGTCTGGCGCGCTGGTGTACGGGGCCATCGCATGGCTTGGGCACCTGCTGGCCACCGGCCCGCTGGGCGACGGCCGCGCGGCGTTCCGCACGGCGGTGCTGCTGGGCGGCACGGTGTCGGTGCTGTCGTTCCTGCGCGTGGCGTGGCAGGACCGGTCGTTGAGCTATCTGCTTGCCGGCGGTGGCCTGGGCTTCGTGTTCTTCCTGATCTTCTTTGCCGCCGGCCTGTCGCCGGAACGGGCTGCCCGCAACGCGGCGGCGGTCGAACGGGCCGAGGACGCGCCGGAACAGCATGGCGACGTGCCGCGCTGGTACTCGCGCGCCCAGTTCGAACGCGAGATGGTGGCCAAGGTCCAGGAAACCGCACGCGCCGCGGCGCGCGGTGATCGCCAGGGTGCCGATGCGCTGCTTGAGGAGCTGCACCTGTGGTCGCGCAATCCGCCCCGGGTGGCGGAGGATGCGGCCGCCTACGAGCGCCTGCGGGAGGCGTACAACGAAACCGTGGATGCGCTGCGCAAGGCGAACCCCGGCCCGCGGGAGGCGCGCGGGACACGCATGCCGGACCCGGCCACGGCCGAGCAGATCCGCACGCTGGAAGCACGGCAGGTTGTACTGCTGGAGCAGATGTGGGAGCAGTCTGCGTCGAGCATCACTGTGGCGCTGCGGTTGATGACACTCGATCTCAGGACGCTGGCGGTAACGCAGTGGTTGGGCCGCGACGCCACGGCTGATGCCGAGTCCGATGCCGCGATGGAGCGACGGCTGTGGCGTGTCCAGGCGCTGCAGGAGGTGCTGTTTGCCTATGCGCCGATGGACCGGCGGCTGTGGGAGGCCTATGCGGCAACGGTGGTGGACAAGGACGAGGAACTGTCGCTGGGCGCGTTGGTGATCGCGGGCAGGCTCGAAGGGCGCGACCGCAAGGTAGGCGCTGACACCGGGGCGTTCGATGTGAACGCGCTGGTGCTGGGCAGCGATGTGTTGACCCTGTCCACGATCGCCGGGAGCGGATCGGCGACGCGGCGTGACATTCTGGAGGCGCGCGCGGCGCTGCTCGTCGGAAAGCCTGCCGATGATCCAGCGTCGGCCGGGCAGGGGCGGGATGCGGCGCCGGGCGACGAGCGGGTGATGGAAGTCCCTGCGCAACGCGCGCCGCGCCACGATGTGCAGGCCGAGCGCGCGATGCCGCCGGCCGGACTGTTGATCGAGCGCGCGGGACTGGCGCTGCGGCCGCCGCCGGAACCGCCGGCGCCGGTGCCGCGCCGCGATCGCGGCGAGGTGCAGGTCGATCTGGCGGCGGCCGGGTTCAAGGTGACGCCACCGGGCATCCCGTTGCGCCCGCCGGGTATCGTCGCGGACACGCGTGCGGTGCTGGTGCTCGATGTCTGGGAGAACGGGCAGGTGACGTCGGTACTGATCGAGACCGGCAGCGGCAACCCGGACCTCGACCAGGCGGCCCGATATGGCGCGCGCGGCTGGCGAAGCGCCACCAAGGTGCCCAAGGGCGGCGAGCGCAGGCGCGTCGAGGTGGTGTTCAAGGCGCCTGTCACCGTGCAGGCGCCGCCTCCTGCGGAGGATGTCGCGCCGTTCCCGGTCGGTACCACGCCGCCGCCGCCGCAGTTGAATCCGGCGCAGTCGCTCGCGGCGCAGTTGTCGGCGCAGGCGCGCCGCCATCCGCCGCGTTATCCCACGATGCAGGGCGGCGAAAGGCCCGATGGACGGGTCGTGGTGATGCTCAGGATGTCCGCCGGCGGGCGGGTGCTGGACGCGCGCGTGGCCGAGAGCAGCGGCCACCCAGAGCTCGATCGCGCAGCCTTGCAGGCCGCGCGCGGCTGGCATGTGACCCCGACGCGGGCGGTGACGGACGTGGACGAGATCACGCTGCGCATCCCGGTGACCTTCAGCGCAGGCATGTGAGCGGCCCGGGCACCGCCTTCCGCGCTATCGTGGCAGGGCACACCCTTGTCGAGCACCCGATGAAGATCGCCGTTTTCAGCGCCCGTCCCTACGACCGCCAGTCCCTGGATGCCGCCAATGCGCGTGACGGCGGGGACGCTGCCTTCGCGTTTCTGTATTTCGACGCCGCTCTGGATGTGCACACGGTGGCGCTGGCGCAGGACTGCGAGGCGGTCTGCGTGTTCGTCAACGATCGCCTGGATGCGCCGGTGCTGGAGGCCTTGCATGCCCAGGGCGTGCGCGCGGTGCTCCTGCGCTGCGCGGGATTCAACACGGTCGACCTGGCCGCCGTGCAGCGGCTGGGGTTGTTCGTGGCGCGCGTGCCGGCGTATTCCCCCGAGGCGGTGGCCGAGCACACGCTGGCGCTGGTCATGACCCTCAATCGCCAGACGCACCGCGCCTACAACCGTGTGCGCGACGGCAACTTCATGCTTGATGGCCTGCTTGGCCGCACGTTGCACGGCAAAACGGTCGGCATTGTCGGCACGGGGCAGATCGGGCTGGCCACCGCGAGAATCTTCCACGGCATGGGGTGCACGGTGCTGGGCCACGACCCGTGGCCATCGGCGGCGTTCGAGGCGCTCGGCAAATCCGTTGCGCTGGAGATGCTGCTGGCGCGTTCGGACATCGTCTCGCTGCATTGTCCGCTGACGCCGCAGACCCACCACCTGATCGACGCTGCGGCGCTGGCGGTGATGAAGCCCGGCGCGATGCTGGTCAATACCTCGCGCGGTGGGCTGGTCGATACCCATGCGGTGATCGGCGCGCTGAAGTCGCGCCATCTCGCTCACCTGGCCATCGACGTGTACGAGCAGGAGAGTGCGCTGTTCTTCCAGGACCGCTCCGGCGAGATCATCGACGACGAGGTATTCCAGCGCCTGATGACCTTCCCGAATGTTCTGGTCACGGGCCATCAGGGCTTCTTCACCGCCGAGGCGCTGCAGGAGATTGCGGAGATCACCCTGCGCAATCTGGAGCACTACGCGGCCGGCACGCCGTGCCCGAACCGGATCGCCGCCGCCGGTTGAGGGGGGCCGGCGCGCCCCGTCTCAGCGACGCTTGCAGCCGGCCAGATGGATGATGCCCAGGCTGAGGTCGCCGGCCCGCACCGATTGGCATTCGAAGATCACGTGCTGGCCCGGCAGGAGCTTGGCGGCGGCATCCTCGGAAATGGCCGCATCGACGACGTAGCCTTCCCAGGGGCCACCGAACACCGCGAACGCGCCGCCGGCCTTGCCTTCGGCGATATTGGCCACCTCGCCCTGCAGCCGGATCGGTGCGCCGGCGAAGCGACGCTTTGCAGCGATGGGGTTGGACCGGAACGCGCTGACCAGTTCGCCGGGGGAAACCGCGGCGGCGGGCGTTTTTGTCGCAGGTGCCTGCGCGCCGGCGTTGAACGCCACCAGGGCAACAAAGAGACCAACAGCCTTGTAGAACATGAAACATCACCTTCCGTGTGCAGAATCGCGAGGCGATGCTATCGCCCGGTCTGAGCCATCACAAGCGCCGCGCGTACGCGATGGTGCGTTGATAGCATGGACGGCCTTCTGCCGGATTCGATGGACACGGATGTTCGCCCATGATCACCCCTGATTCGGTGCGGCCGAAGCGACCGTCAACGCGCCCGCTGGTGGCCTGCGTCGACACGATCAAGCCGCGCGGCTTCGGTTTTGCCCAGGCGCTGGGCAGCAGCGAGAGCATCTTCCTCAACGAAGGGCGGGTGCGCGAGCTGGGCGGGCCGGATGCGGGGCTGCCGGGCATGCTGGTGACACTGACGGTTGCCGCCGATGCGCAGGGACGGCTGGCCGCAGCGAAGGCCGCACCGCTGCGGCTGGACGATGCCGACGCGGCGTCGCTGTTGTGGGCAGCGTGTGGTGGCGTGGCCGCTGATCTGGCGTGCGGGACCTTGCCGGCGGTGCCGCCGCTGCTGGTGATGGCGATGGCGCCGGCCGGCATCGCGCGTCCCGCAGCGCTGCGCGCGCTGGCGGCGCCCGGCGCGGATCTGCCGGCCCGACTGGAGGCATTCTGGGCGGCGAGGCCGAACTGGCGCCCGGCGCTGCTGGCGCTGTTCGGGGAGTTGCAGGGGGGGCGCGCCTGGCCGGTGGGGTGGGCGGTGCGGGACGTCGAGCAGGCCACGGAGAACGCCGCGGCGTGGGCGCGGCTCTGCGCGGCGCTGGAGGCGCGGCCGCGCGATTGGCCGGCCGGATTCGACGCCTGGCCGCACTGGGACCATGCCAATGCGGCGAGCATCCAGCGGGTGGGGCTGCTGCGGATCAGCAACAGCCATGTGGCCGGTCAGCAGTTCGCGGCAGCCGTTGTCGAACAGCGGCGTCGTACCGTGATGGACGCGGCGAGGCTCTTCGAGGCGTTGACGCCGGACGACCATGCGCTGGCTGGCCTGTGGTGCCGCCGGTCGGATGGCAACGCCCCGTTCCCGGCGGAAGTGGCGCAGATGCTCACCGCGCGGGCGGCCGAGAAGGCGGCGGCGGCCTACCTGAACGGGCTGGGGTTGGCGGTGGCGGACGTGGCCATCGAGCAGTTGGCGGGCAGCACCGATGCCTGGCGGGTCATGGACCTGAACGTGGATGGCATGCATGGGGTGGACGTGAAGAACATCCGCCGCAGCAAATACGGTCGCCTGCAGAGCAGCCGCTGGAAGGTGAAGCGCTTCAAGCGCGACGCGAGCGGCGCGCCCGTGCTGTTGTGCGGCGTGAGCAGCCCGCATACGAAGCTGCAGTACGGGGCGCTTTCCTCTCAGGACTTCGGTGACTCCGTCCGAATTCTCGGGGTGACCAGTGCCGGCGAGTTCGCCGGCCTGCGCCGCGCCTTCAGTCACGCCGGCGGCATTACGGTGCGTACCGGAGAGCGCCTGCTGGAGCTGCCAGCCTGGGCGTGGGACTACCCCATAGCCCATTACCGCCAACGTGACGCGGCGCTGTTGCAGTTGCGCGAGGTGGTGGCGGGGCTGCCGTCCACACGCCTGGCCGAGCGCTGGCGTCGCGGCCTGCCGGCCGTGCTGCTCGCGCTGTGGGGTGCGGCGCCGCCGCGTCCCGACCACACGCCGGCGCAGCAGCGCCTTCTGCAGCGGTTGGCGATGGCCTGGGCGGGGCGCCAGCAGGTGCCGCGGTTGGCGTGGTGGGCCCTGTTCGTGCTGCAGACATGGGCCCAGGAGCGGGCGGCGGGCCATCGCTTCGACCAGGACGCGCTGCTGCCGTTGTTCGACAATCCGCTGCTGCGTTTCCACCTCGGCCCGAACCAGGCCGTCGGCACGTCGCCCGGCCCGGCGCTCGGCATCGACGACCCGGCGGAGATGCTGCCCATGCTGCTGCGCGCGCTTGGCCGCCTGGATGCCGCCCTGCCGCCGCCGCAGCAGCTGGCCTTGTCCAACCTGACGGTGCTGTTCAATGGCGTGCTGGTGGGCACGTTCCCCGACGGCCGGCGCCGGACGCTGCTGGCCCATTGCGGCGGGCGGCTTCCGGATCTCATGATCGACTGCGGCCACCGCCCCCTGGTGTACGGCGAGCAGGTATCGTGCGCCTGTGGCCGGTTGATCTGCCCGAAGTGTGGGACCTGCACCGATACGCGTTATGCCGTGTGCGAGGCCCAGCAGCAGCGTGATGAAGCGCGCCGGCCCCCGGCGGTGGAGCAGGGCGCGGCTGCCCCGACGCCGTTCTGGCAGGGACGGTAGTCGGCGCGTTCATGTCTATACATGGCGCCGGAACTGTGCCGATCCGGGTGCCCTGCGCGCGGTGCGACAACGTGTCGCAGCCCAAAACAGGGCTTTTCTGCGCTGGATCATTGTCAATGCCTTTCTTAAATGGTGCGTGACGGCCTAAAATTAGAGGGCTGACAAGAACGTCCCTGTGCCCGTCCCCCCTGGACCGGCACAACCGGCTTTGGCCGGGGTGGGGCGGGCCTGACCTGCATTCCCTACGCAATTGGATCGACCGATGATTCCGTTGAAACCCCTTGGACGCTTTTTGCGTCCGGGCCTGCTGTTTGCGTTGTCCGTGTTCCTCACGGGCTGCAACTCGGCCATCCTCAACCCCAAGGGCCAGATCGGCCACGATGAGAAGACGCTGCTGATCACGGCTACCGTGCTGATGCTGCTGGTCGTCGTGCCGGTCATCGTCATGACCCTGGCCTTCGCGTGGAAGTACCGTGCGTCCAACACCAAGGCCCGCTATGAGCCGAAGTGGTCGCACTCCACCGCGATCGAAGTGGTGGTGTGGTCGATTCCGTGCATGATCGTGCTGGTGCTGGCGGTCCTTACCTGGCGCTCCTCGCACGCGCTGGATCCGTACCGTCCTCTTGTTTCCGACAAGAAGCCGGTGGTGATCGAGGCCATTTCGCTGGATTGGAAGTGGCTGTTCATCTATCCGGAAGAGAAGATCGCCACGGTCAACGAGATCACCTTCCCGGTCGATACCCCGCTGAATTTCAAGATCACGTCCGATTCGGTGATGAATGCATTCTTCATCCCGCACCTGGGCAGCATGATCTACTCGATGACGGCGATGGAGACCAAACTCCATCTGATCGCCAACGAGACCGGCGAATTCCCGGGCATGTCCTCGCACTACAGCGGCGCGGGCTTCAGCAAGATGCATTTCAGTGCCCACTCGGTGACCGACGCGCAGTATCAGGCGTGGCTGACCAAGGTGCGTGCCGAGCGTGGCAGCCTGGACAAGGCCGCGTTCAACGCGCTGGGCGCCGAGAAGAACCACGACTGGCACCCGGTGACCTACTACGGCACCGTCGAGGCTGGCCTGTTCGACTGGGTGATCGCCAAGCACATGGGCGACAACCAGCACTACGGCATGAAGCACGACCACAAGGCCATGAAGCATGACGGCGCCGAGGGCGAAAGCCACGAAGGCCACGCCATGCCGGGCATGGCCGAGGGTCATGACGCTGCCGACGCGCACGCCGGCCATGCGGCCGGCGCCGCCGACGCGCATGCCGAACACACTGCAGACGAGCACGCCGCCGCCGGTCACACCGGCCACGGCGGCTCGGGAGAATGAGCATGAATCTGTTGGGTAAACTGACATTTGCCGACATCCCGCACGACCCGATCATCATCACCACGCTGATCGGCGCGGGCATCGGTGGCCTGCTGCTGCTGGCCCTGATCACCAAGTTCAAGTTGTGGGGCTATCTCTGGAAAGAGTGGTTCACCTCGGTCGACCACAAGAAGATCGGCGTGATGTACCTCGTTGTCGCCTTCGTCATGCTGCTGCGCGGCTTTGCCGACGCGATCATGATGCGTGTGCAGCAGGCGATGGCGGCCGGCGGTGCCGAAGGCGTTCTGCCGCCGCATCACTACGACCAGATCTTCACCGCCCACGGCGTGATCATGATCTTCTTCGTGGCGATGCCGCTGATCACCGGCCTGATGAACGTCGTGGTGCCGCTGCAGATCGGCGCACGCGACGTCGCCTTCCCGTTCGTCAACTCGCTCAGCTTCTGGCTGTTCGTGGCGGGCGCGGGCCTGGTGATGATCTCGCTGGGCGTGGGTGAGTTCGCGCAGACCGGTTGGCTGGCCTTCCCGCCGTTGTCGGGCAAGGAATACAGTCCAGGGGTGGGTGTCGATTACTACATCTGGGGCCTGCAGGTCGCCGGCCTGGGTACCACGCTGAGCGGCATCAACTTCTTCATTACCATCCTGAAGATGCGCACCCCCGGCATGAAGCTGATGCAGATGCCGGTGTTCACCTGGACCGCGCTGGTCACCAACGTGCTGATCATCGCCGCCTTCCCGGTGCTGACCATCACCCTGGTGCTGCTGACCCTGGACCGTTACCTGGGCACGCACTTCTTCACCAATGACAGTGGCGGCAACGCCATGCTGTACATCAACCTGATCTGGATCTGGGGTCACCCGGAAGTCTATATCCTGGTTCTGCCGGCATTCGGCGTGTTCTCCGAAGTCATCGCCACGTTCTCGCGCAAGGCGCTGTTCGGCTACAAGGGCATGGTCTACGCGACGGCGTGCATCGGCGTCCTGTCGTTCATCGTGTGGCTGCACCACTTCTTCACGATGGGCTCGGGTGCCAACGTCAATGCCTTCTTCGGCATTACGACGATGATCATCTCCATTCCCACCGGCGTGAAGATCTTCAACTGGCTGTTCACCATGTTCCGCGGTCGCGTGCAGTTCACGACCCCGGTGCTGTGGACCATCGGCTTCATGGTCACCTTCACCATCGGCGGCATGACCGGCGTGATGCTG
>NZ_JBMWDP010000056.1:0-15208 GCF_049545505.1 Stenotrophomonas sp. NPDC077421
CGATCCGCGGCATGGATATCGCCATCACCACCACCGCCAAGACCGACGCGGAAGCGAAGGCGCTGCTCGCAGCGTTCAAGTTCCCGTTCCGTAACTGATACGTCGAGGAATCCGAAATGGCAAAGACCTCCATGGTCAACCGCGATCTGAAGCGTGCCAAGCTGGCCGCCAAGTACGCCGGTAAGCGTGAAGAGCTGAAGAAGATCATCTCCAGCCCGACCGCTTCGTACGACGAAAAGGCTGACGCCGTGGTCAAGTTGCAGAAGCTGCCGCGCGATTCGTCGCCGAGCCGCCACCGCAACCGCTGCGAACTGTCCGGCCGCCCGCGTGGCGTTTACAGCAAGTTCGGCCTCGGCCGCAACAAGCTGCGTGAAGCCACCATGCGTGGTGACGTGCCGGGCCTGCGCAAGGCCAGCTGGTAAGGGATTCGTCCCGGAACCTGCTTCGCATCCCCAGGGTGCGGAGCAGGGGGACCAACCGGTTCATTCAGGTTTGTCCCCAATTGAAGAGTCCGGCGCAAGTCGGGCTCTTTTTGCCGTATACTCCCGCGTCTTGCCTTTTCACAGGGGCGAGGGTAGGGCGGGCCGCCGGTCCGCCGGTCACTATGTGAAGGGTACTGGCCCCTCCCAGGAACACAGCAAGATTTTCGCGAAAGCGGATATCGGTGCACTCAAAGGTATCGACTATGAGCATGACTGATCCCATCGCCGACCTGCTGGTACGCATCAAGAATGCGGCCGCGGTTGGCAAGCAGACGGTGAAGGCACCGTCCTCCAAGATCAAGGTTGCAATCGCAGAAGTGTTGAAGGCCGAAGGCTACATCACCGACCTGCGCGTGACCAAGACCGAGAACAACAAGGCCGAGCTTGAAATCGTCCTGAAGTATTTCGAAGGCAAGCCGGTCATCGAGACCCTGAAGCGCTTCTCGCGTTCGGGTCTGCGTCAGTACCGCGGCAAGTCCGAGCTGCCGAAGGTCCTCAATGGCCTGGGCATCTCCATCATCTCCACCTCCAAGGGCATCATGACTGATGCGCAGGCGCGCCAGCTGGGCGTCGGCGGCGAAGTCCTGTGCTTCGTGGCCTAAGGCGAGAAGGAAACTACTATGTCCCGCGTAGCCAAGAAGCCGGTCAACCTGCCCAAGGGCGTTGAACTGAACATCCAGCCGGAATCCGTCAGTGTGAAGGGCCCGAAGGGCACCCTGTCGCTGCCGAAGGTCGCTGGCGTCGAAATCACCGTTGAAAACGGCGTTGCCAACCTGGCCGCCAACGATCCGTCGCTGACTGCCCTCACCGGCACCGTGCGCGCGATCCTGGCCAACATGGTCCACGGCGTCACCGAAGGCTTCGAGCGCAAGCTCGAGCTGGTCGGCGTCGGTTACCGTGCCGCCATGCAGGGCAAGGACCTGAACCTGTCGCTCGGTTTCTCGCACCCGGTGGTGTTCGTGGCGCCGGAAGGCATCACCCTGTCGACTCCGACCCAGACCGAAATCGTGGTCCAGGGCACGGACAAGCAGCAGGTGGGCGAAGTTGCCGCCAAAATCCGTGGTTACCGCCCGCCGGAGCCCTACAAGGGCAAGGGTGTGAAGTACGCCGGCGAAGTCATCATTCGTAAGGAAGCCAAGAAGGCCTGATTCAGGTCCTCAGCTTTCAAGGAAAAAGATAATGAACAAGAACATCGCTCGCCTGCGTCGTGCCAAGTCGACCCGTGCACACATCCGCGAACTCGGCGTGCCGCGTCTGTCGGTGCTGCGCACCGGTCAGCACCTGTACGCCCAGGTCTTCACCGCCGACGGCTCCAAGGTGCTGGCAGCTGCCAACACCACCCAGGCCGACGTCAAGGAAGGTCTGAAGAACGGCAAGAACAGCGACGCCGCCGCCAAGGTTGGCAAGCTGGTCGCCGAGCGCGCCAAGGCTGCGGGCATCGAGAAGGTCGCTTTCGACCGCTCGGGCTACCGCTACCACGGCCGCATCAAGGCGCTGGCCGATGCAGCCCGCGAAGGCGGCCTGCAGTTCTAAGGGATAAGGAAGCGGGGCATGTCCCCGCTTCCGCCTGCCTGCCGGCGCGGGTTGCGCCGGGCGACGTCCTTCTTATGCAGGGGCGCTCGATCCACCGCTTCATCTCACAGCTATAAGCGGCCCCGAGCCGTACATACTCAATCAATCAAGGAATCAACATGGCAGAAGAACGTCAGCCGCGGGGTCGCGATCGCGATCGCAACCGCGAAGAGAAAGTCGACGACGGCATGATCGAGAAGCTGGTCGCGGTCAACCGCGTCAGCAAGACCGTCAAGGGCGGTCGCCAGTTCACCTTCACCGCACTGACCGTGGTTGGTGATGGCGAAGGCAAGGTCGGTTTCGGTTACGGCAAGGCGCGCGAAGTGCCGGTCGCGATCCAGAAGTCGATGGAGCAGGCCCGCAAGAACCTGGCCACCGTCGATCTGAACAACGGCACCCTGTGGCACCCGGTGAAGGCCGGCCACGGCGCAGCCCGCGTGTTCATGATGCCGGCCTCGGAAGGTACCGGTGTCATCGCCGGCGGCGCCATGCGCGCCGTGCTGGAAGCCGTTGGCGTGAAGAACGTGCTGGCCAAGGCGGTCGGTTCGCGTAACCCGATCAACCTGGTTCGCGCCACGCTGAAGGGCCTGACCGACATGCAGTCGCCGGTCCGCATTGCGGCCAAGCGCGGCAAGAAGGTGGAGGATCTCAATCATGGCTAATGAAACCGCCAAGACCGTGAAGGTCCGCCTGGTGCGTGGCCTGCGTGGCACCCAGTCGCGTCACCGCCTGTCGGTGCGTGCGCTGGGCCTGAACAAGCTCAATGATGTGCGTGAACTGAAGGACAGCCCGCAGGTTCGCGGCCTGATCAACAAGGTTCAGTACCTCGTCCAGGTTGAGGAATAATCCAATGACCATGCATCTCAATGAACTGAGCCCGGCACCGGGCGCGCGCAAAGAGCGCACCCGCGTGGGCCGTGGTATCGGCTCGGGCCTGGGCAAGACCTGTGGCCGCGGTCACAAGGGTTCGTTCGCCCGCAAGGGTGGCGGCAAGATCAAGGCAGGCTTCGAAGGCGGCCAGACCCCCATGCAGCGTCGTCTGCCGAAGGTCGGTTTCCGTTCCAAGATCGCCAAGGACACTGCTGAAGTCCTGTCGTACCACCTGGACAAGCTGGAGGCCGGTGAGGTCGATTTCGCCGCGCTGCGCGCTGCGAAGCTGGTCCCGAGCACGGCCAAGAAGGCCAAGATCGTCATGAAGGGCGGCCTGACCAAGGCCTTCACCCTGAAGGGCATCGCAGCAACGGCCGGTGCCAAGGCCGCGATCGAAGCTGCCGGCGGCAGCGTACAGGAGTAAGACATGGCGCAAGCTGGCATTGGTAACCTCGGCGGCGGGCTCGGCAAGTTCACGGAACTTCGCCAGCGTCTGCTGTTCGTCCTCGGGGCTTTGGCTGTCTATCGCATCGGCTGTTATGTGCCGGTGCCGGGCGTCAATCCCGATGCCATGCTTGCGCTCATGCAGGCGCAGGGCGGCGGCATCGTGGACATGTTCAACATGTTCTCGGGCGGCGCCCTGCACCGTTTCAGCATTTTCGCGCTGAACGTCATGCCGTACATTTCGGCATCGATCGTGATGCAGCTGGCGGTCCATATCTTCCCGGCATTGAAGGCGATGCAGAAGGAAGGCGAATCGGGCCGTCGCAAGATCACCCAGTATTCCCGCATCGGCGCCGTGTTCCTGGCGGTGGTGCAGGGCGGCAGCATCGCGCTGGCGCTGCAGAACCAGCTGTCCCCGAGCGGTGCGCCCGTGGTCTACGCGCCTGGCATGGGCTTTGTGCTCACGGCCGTGGTCGCGCTGACCGCCGGCACCATCTTCCTGATGTGGGTCGGTGAGCAGGTCACCGAGCGTGGCATCGGCAATGGTGTGTCGCTGATCATCTTCGCCGGCATCGTCGCCGGCCTGCCTGGCGCGGTCATCCACACCCTGGAAGCCTACCGCGAGGGCAACATGAGCTTCATCGCCCTGCTGCTGATCGTGCTGGTGGTGTTGGCCTTCACCTACTTCGTGGTGTTCGTCGAACGCGGCCAGCGCCGCATCACGGTGAACTATGCACGTCGCCAGGGCGGCCGCAACGCGTACATGAACCAGACCTCGTTCCTGCCGCTGAAGCTGAACATGGCGGGCGTGATTCCGGCCATCTTCGCCTCCAGCATCCTGGCGTTCCCGACGACCCTGGCAATGTGGTCCGGCCAGGCCAGTTCGGCCACGTGGCTGCAGAAGGTTGCCAGCGCCCTTGGGCCGGGCGAGCCGCTGCACATGATCGTCTTCGCCGCGCTGATCACCGGTTTCGCGTTCTTCTATACCGCGCTGGTGTTCAACTCGCAGGAAACCGCCGACAACCTGAAGAAGTCCGGCGCACTGATTCCGGGCATCCGCCCGGGCAAGGCCACCGCCGATTACATCGACGGCGTGCTGACCCGCCTGACGGCCGCCGGCTCGCTGTACCTGGTGATCGTGTGTCTGCTGCCGGAAATCATGCGGACCCAGCTCGGCGCGTCGTTCTACTTCGGTGGTACCTCGCTGCTGATCGTGGTGGTGGTGGTGATGGACTTCATTGCCCAGATCCAGGCGCACCTGATGTCGCACCAGTATGAGAGCCTGTTGAAGAAGGCCAACCTGAAGGGCGGCAACCGCGGCGGTTTTGCCCGCGGCTGATTCACCTGTTACACTTGTCTTCTTGTTGCGAAGGCCCTCCGGTTCCCGGACCTGGCCTTCCAAATCGAAGGGCGGCCCCCGCAGCGGTCTCGGGTGGGGGTGAGATGTGGTGGTCCCGCGCGGGAGTAGCGCGGGCGGCGGCGAGGGCAACCTCTGCAGTCAACGACATCCGGCGCCGGAGCATGGGCACACTCCCCATGCCGGGCTCATGAAACCTTCGTGGTTTCACGGGCTTTCAAGTAAACCGAGACCTTGATAGAATCGCTAGTTCACTTTTTTGATCCATCCTGCCGGATTGGCGCGCCCGTGGTGCGCTGTCGGCCATCACTCAGCTGGAGAACCGCGTCATGGCGCGTATTGCAGGCGTCAACCTGCCAGCCCAGAAGCACGTCTGGGTCGGGTTGCAAAGCATTTACGGCATCGGCCGTACCCGTTCGAAGAAGGTCTGCGACGCCGCAGGCGTGACCTCGACCACCAAGATCCGCGATCTGTCGGAGCCGGAAATCGAGCGTCTGCGCTCGGAAGTGGCCAAGTACATCGTGGAAGGCGATCTGCGCCGTGAAATCGGTATCGCGATCAAGCGCCTGATGGATCTGGGCTGCTACCGCGGTCTGCGTCACCGTCGCGGCCTGCCGCTGCGTGGCCAGCGCACCCGTACCAACGCCCGCACCCGCAAGGGCCCGCGCAAGGCGATCAGGAAGTAAGGGACCTAAGAAATGGCTAAGCCCGTCGCTAAGACCAAGAAGAAGATCAAGCGCGTCGTCACTGACGGCGTTGCCCACGTCCACGCTTCTTTCAACAACACCATCGTGACCATCACCGACCGTCAGGGCAACGCTCTGTCGTGGGCGACCTCCGGTGGCGCTGGCTTCCGCGGTTCGCGCAAGTCCACCCCGTTCGCTGCCCAGGTGGCTGCCGAGAAGGCCGGCCGTGCGGCGCTCGACTACGGCGTCAAGTCCCTGGAAGTCCGCATCAAGGGCCCGGGTCCGGGTCGTGAGTCGGCCGTGCGCTCGCTGAACAACGTGGGCTACAAGATCACCAACATCATCGACGTGACGCCTATCCCGCACAACGGGTGCCGTCCGCCGAAGAAGCGTCGCGTCTAAAGGAGCGATAAGAAATGGCTCGTTATATCGGTCCTACCTGTAAGCTCGCCCGCCGCGAAGGCGCCGACCTTTCCCTCAAGAGCCCGGCGCGTGCGCTGGACTCCAAGTGCAAGCTGGAGCAGAAGCCCGGCCAGCACGGCGCGACCGCCCGCAAGGGCAAGCTGTCCGACTACGCCACCCAGCTGCGTGAAAAGCAGAAGGTCAAGCGTATCTACGGCCTGCTGGAGCGTCAGTTCCGCAACTACTACAAGAAGGCCTCGACCAAGAAGGGCAACACCGGCGAGAACCTGCTGCAGCTGTTGGAAACCCGTCTGGACAACGTCGTCTATCGCATGGGCTTCGCTGTGACCCGTCCGGCTGCGCGTCAGCTGGTTTCGCACCGCGGCGTCACCGTGAACGGCAAGTCGGTCAACCTGGCTTCGTACCAGGTCAAGGCTGGCGACGCCGTCGCTCTGTCCGAGAAGGCTGCCAAGCAGCTGCGCGTTCAGGAAGCCCTGACCGTTGCCGCCCAGCACGACCTGCGTCCGTCGTGGGTTGAAGTGGATTCCGGCAAGTTCGCCGGCATCTTCAAGGCTGTGCCGGATCGTGCGGACCTGCCTGCGGATATCAACGAAGCGCTGATCGTCGAGTTGTATTCGAAGTAATTCACATTGGAGAATCCCCGGCGACGGCCGGGGATTCACTAGGAGAACCCGCAACATGACGGTTACCGCCAACCAGGTTCTGCGTCCTCGCGGTCCGCAGATCGAACGCCTTACCGACACCCGCGCCAAGGTCGTTATCGAGCCCTTGGAGCGTGGTTACGGGCATACGCTGGGCAATGCCCTGCGTCGCGTGCTGCTGTCGTCCATCCCGGGCTTCGCCATCACGGAAGTCGAGATCGACGGCGTGCTGCACGAGTACACCACGCTCGAAGGCTTGCAGGAGGACGTGCTGGAAGTCCTGCTCAACCTGAAGGACGTGGCCATCCGTATGCATACCGGTGACAGCGCCACGCTGTCGCTGTCCAAGCAGGGTCCGGGTGTTGTGACCGCTGCCGATATCAAGGTCGACCACAACGTCGAGATCCTCAACAACGACCATATCATTTGCCACCTGACCAAGGACACGGCAATCAATATGCGTCTGAAGATCGAGCGTGGCTTCGGCTACCAGCCGGCGGCCGCGCGTCGTCGTCCGGACGAAGAAACCCGTGCCATCGGTCGTCTGGTCCTGGACGCCTCGTTCTCGCCGGTCCGTCGCGTCGCCTATTCGGTGGAAGCGGCCCGCGTCGAACAGCGTACCGACCTGGACAAGCTGGTCCTGGATATCGAAACCAACGGCACGATCGATGCCGAGGAAGCCGTGCGCACCGCCGCCGACATCCTCAGCGATCAGCTGTCGGTGTTCGGTGACTTCACCCACCGCGACCGCGGTGCGGCCAAGCCGGCCAACAACGGCGTGGATCCGGTGCTGCTGCGCCCGATCGACGACCTGGAACTGACCGTGCGTTCGGCCAACTGCCTGAAGGCAGAGAGCATTTACTACATCGGCGATCTGATCCAGAAGACCGAAGTGGAACTGCTCAAGACCCCGAACCTCGGCAAGAAGTCGCTGACCGAGATCAAGGAAGTCCTCGCACAGCGCGGTCTTTCGCTCGGCATGAAGCTGGAGAACTGGCCGCCGGCCGGTGTCGCCCAGCACGGCATGCTCGGCTGATCCAGCGCTACGCAAGATGCTTGACCCCGCACCTTCGGGTGCGGGGGCTTCACCCGCAACACCTCGCATCGACAGGCCCATAGCCTGCGGTGACGGTCGGCCAGGAGGGCCGGCACCGGACCATCCGCAGTCCAAGCAGCAACGCCGGGAAGGCGACAGCGAAACCCAACCGATCCAACATTCACTTCAGGAATCACCGTCATGCGTCATATGAAATCCGGTCGCAAGTTCAACCGTACCAGCGCCCATCGCGAAGCAATGTTCAAGAACATGGCCGCGTCGCTGTTCAAGCACGAGCTGATCAAGACCACCCTGCCGAAGGCCAAGGAACTGCGCCGCGTCGCCGAGCCGCTGATCACCCTGGCCAAGGTCGACTCCGTCGCCAACCGCCGTCTGGCCTTCGCCCGTCTGCGCGACCAGGAAGCCGTCGGCAACCTGTTCACCATCCTGGGCCCGCGCTACGCGACCCGTCCGGGTGGCTACCTGCGTCTGCTGAAGTGCGGCTTCCGCGCTGGCGACAACGCGCCGATGGCCTACGTGGAACTGGTGGACCGTCCGGCCGTGGCTGAAGCCGTCGAAGAGTAATCGACGCGCAACACCCGTTATTCGGTGAAGAACCCGGCCTCGTGCCGGGTTTTTCCGTTTTCGGGTGCTGAAGACGGAAGCAACGTCCCCCGTTGGGCGTCTGGCGTCCCGGGGCGCTGACCTGCAGCGACGCGTGGTGGTTGGCGTCTGGCTTCCATCCGGAACACGCTGTCTGGTCGGCTGGGCCGATGGTCGGCGGCAGAGGGGCGTGAGGGCCTGTTAATCTTGGCGTCTGGACGTTCACGAGTGTTGGCAATGAATCCACTGCGTTGGAGTTACCGTGCCCAGTTCCTGCTGGGCTTTCTGGTCTGCGTTGGCCTGCTCGCCTACGCGATCTTCCTGCAGCTCAAGATCGGCCTTGAGCCGTGCCCGCTGTGCATCTTCCAGCGGCTGGCGTTTGCCGCGCTGGGTCTGCTGTTCCTGATCGGGGCGTTGCATGGCCCTCGTGAGCGCGCGGGGCGCGCGACGTACGGCGTCCTGGCCTTCATTGCCGCCGCGGTGGGAATCGGCATTGCCGGGCGCCATGTCTATGTGCAGCTGCTGCCCAAGGACATGGGGTCGAGCTGCGGCCCGCCGCTGGCCTTTCTCAGCGAGACGATGGGACCGCTGGAAGTGTTCCGCACCGTGCTGACCGGTACCGGTGACTGCGGCAATATCGATTGGCAGTTCCTGGGGCTGACCATGCCGATGTGGAGCCTGGTGTGGTTCGTGCTGCTCGCTGCCTGGGCGTTGTTCGCCTCATTCCGTCGCCCCGCGCGACGTAGCTGATTCCCCTGATTGCTCTACCCCCCACTGGATATACCGATGAATGCTGCCGACCCCGCCACTGCCCCCGCCATGCTGCCGACCGACTGGTCGCCGGAGAGCTGGCGCGGCAGGCCGGCCCTGCAGATGCCGACCTATCCCGATCCGGTGGCGCTGGATGCGGCGTTGCATGAGCTCAAGCGCCTGCCACCGTTGGTCACGTCGTGGGAAATCCTGGCGCTGAAGCAGCAGCTCGCCGAGGCCCAGGAGGGCAAGCGCTTCCTGCTGCAGGGCGGCGACTGTGCCGAGAACTTCAGCGACTGCGAGTCCACCACCATTTCCAACCGGCTCAAGGTGCTGCTGCAGATGAGCCTGGTGCTGGTGCATGGGCTGCGCAAGCCGGTGACGCGGGTGGGGCGCTTTGCCGGGCAGTACGCCAAGCCGCGCTCGGCCGATACCGAAACGCGCGATGGGGTCACATTGCCCAGCTACCGCGGCGATGTGATCAATGCGCCGGAGTTCACCGAGGCGGCGCGGCTGCCGGACCCGCGGCGGATGCTGCAGGCGCATGCGCACTCGGCGATGACCATGAACTTCGTGCGGGCGCTGATCGACGGTGGCTTCGCCGACCTGCACCACCCCGAATACTGGAACCTGGAGTGGGTCCGGCATTCGCCGCTGGCCGGTGACTACCAGAAGATGGTGGCGTCGATCGGCGATGCGGTGCGCTTCATGGAGACACTGGCCGGGTCGCAGGTGCACAACCTCAACCGGATCGATTTCTACACCTCGCACGAGGCGCTGCTGCTGCCCTACGAGCAGGCGCTGACCCGCCAGGTGCCGCGCCAGCAGGGCTGGTTGAACCTGAGCACGCACTATCCGTGGATCGGCATGCGTACGGCCGCGCTGGACGGGGCGCACGTGGAGTACCTGCGTGGTGTGCGCAACCCGATCGCGATCAAGGTGGGGCCGTCGGTGCAGCCGGATCAGCTGCTGCGTCTGATCGACGTGCTCAACCCGCACGACGAACCGGGGTGCCTGAGCTTCATCCATCGCATGGGGGCGGCGCAGATCGCCGAGAAGCTGCCGCCGCTGCTGCAGGCGGTCAAGCGCGACGGCCGGCGCGTGCTGTGGGTGTGCGATGCGATGCATGGCAATACCGAAAGCACCAGCAATGGCTTCAAGACGCGTCGCTTCGACAATGTGCGCAGCGAGGTGGAGATGTCGTTCGACCTGCACGCTGCCGCCGGCACGCGTCTGGGCGGCGTGCATCTGGAGCTGACCGGTGAGGACGTGACCGAATGCACAGGCGGCGCGCGGGAGCTGACCGAGCGTGACCTGGAGCGTGCCTACCGCTCTTCGGTGGACCCGCGGTTGAACTACGAGCAGTCGCTGGAAATTGCGATGGCGATCGTGCGCAAGCAGGAGCACCACGTCGCCTGACGGCGGCGTCCACGCCCGGCTGACATCCGGGCGACATCGCGGTCATCGCCGCACCGGCATTCTGTGGTCGTCCAGACGGGATCACGGGAGCGTGCGGTGACAGTGGATTGGCAGGTGGCAGCGGCGTATCTATGGCCGGTGGCGATCGCGCTGGCGGTCGGTGTGGTCGGGTGGTGGTTGCTGATGGCGCTGACGCGTCGCCTGAAAGGCAGCGAGCGGCGGCGCGCGCGGATCGCGCGGGTGTTCAGCCGCCCGCTGGCGTTCGCCTTGCCCCTGCTGCTGCTGATTCCTGCGCTGGAAGCCACGCCGCTGCAGGGGCGCTGGCTCGATCAGTCGCTGCGGCTGCTGCACATCGGGCTGACCGCCTGCGTGATCTGGTGCCTGGTGCGGGCGGTCGCGGCCGGCGAGCAGGCCATCCTGCGCGACCACCCGATGGAAGTGGCGGACAATCTGGAGGCCCGCCGCATCCAGACCCAGACCCGCGTGCTCAGCCGTGTGCTGATGGGGGCGATCATCCTGGTCGGGGTATCGCTGATCCTGTTGACCTTCCCGATGGTGCGCCAGATCGGCACGGCGCTGCTGGCCTCGGCGGGCATCATCGGGCTGGTCGCCGGTATCGCCGCCAAGCCGGTATTCGGCAATCTGATCGCCGGGCTGCAGATCGCCTTGACCCAGCCGATCCGCCTGGACGACGTGGTGATCGTGGAGGGCGAATGGGGCCGGGTCGAGGAGATCGGCAGCAGCTACGTGGTGGTCCGGATCTGGGATGAGCGGCGCATGGTGGTGCCGCTGACGTGGTTCATCGAGCACCCGTTCCAGAACTGGACCCGGCGCAGCGCGGACCTGCTGGGGACGGCTTTCCTGTGGCTCGACTATCGGGCGCCGATCAACGCGATCCGCGCCGAGCTGGAACGGATCTGCCATGCCGAGCCGCTCTGGGATGGGCGGGTGTGCGTCACCCAGGTCACCGAGACGTCGGAGCACACCGTGCAGGTGCGTCTGCTGGTCAGTGCGCGCAACTCCGGCGATGCGTTCGACCTGCGCTGCCTGGTGCGTGAACGGATGCTGGACTTCATTGCCCGCGAGCACCCACAGGCGTTGCCTCGCACCCGCGCCGAGCTGCTCCGGCAGCCCGATCCGCCGCAGCGGCCGGACGCGCAGCCGCTGGACGGCGTGCGTTCGCCCGGCGCCGAAGACGGCCCGTAGAGCCAGCCGCCGGCAGGCTGGCGTATGGATGCGCGCCATCCCGGTAGCCCAGGCATACAGGAGCGGCCAGCCGGCCTGCGCTGCGCCAGGCGGCGCGCGCAGTACCTCAGGGGGGTGCCGTATGCGGCAGCAGCGTGTCGGTCTTGAAGCGCGGCGGACGGCGTGCCCGGGTGCGCTGCTCGTAGGCATAGCCCAGTTCGATCAGGCGTGGCTCGCTCCACGCTGTGCCCATGAACAGCAGCCCCAGCGGCAGGCCGTCGACATGCGCCATCGGCACGGTCAGGCTCGGGTAGCCGGCCACGGCGGCGGCGCTGTAGCTCTCGCCCGGAAAATCGTCGCCGTGGCCATCGCGGATCGGCCAGGCCACACCGGTGGTGGGGGCGATCAGGGCATCGAGCTGCTGCGCGTGCAGCGCGGCATCGATCCCCTCCGGACCGGCCAGGCGGCGTGCGTCGCTGCGGGCGCGGATGTACTCGGGCGTCCCCAGGCCGTCGGTGGTGTTGGCCAGTTCCATGATTTCCTGGCCGAACAGGCTCATTTCCCTGCCGGCGTGCTCGCGGTTCCAGGCAATGACCTCGTCGAGGCTGCGCACCGGTGCCTTGTAGGTGGTGAAGTAGCGCTGCAGGCCGGCCTTGAACTCGTGCAGCAGCACCGTCCGTTCCGCGTCCTGCCACTGGCCCTGCGTGGGCAGGCTGGCCGGCACAACGACCGCGCCGGCCTCGCGCAGGATCGCAATGGCGTGGTCCAGCGCCGGGCCGATGCCGGGGCGCTTTTCCAGCCCGGTGTACAGCACGCCGATGCGTGCGCCACGCAGGCCGTCCGGATTCAGTCGCGAGGTGTAGTCGTACACCGCGCGGCCGGGCATGGTCGCGGTCGCCGGATCGGCATCGTCGCGCCCGGCCATTGCGGTGAGCAGCGCGGCGGCGTCGGCCACGCTGCGGGTCATCGGGCCGGCGGTGTCCTGGCTGAAGGAGATCGGGATGATGCCTTCGCGGCTGACCAGGCCCACGGTCGGCTTCAGGCCGACGACGCCGTTGATGGCGGCGGGGCAGACGATGCTGCCGTCGGTTTCGGTGCCGACCGCGGCCGAGGCGAGGTTGGCGGCCACAGCGACCGCGCTGCCGCTGCTGGAGCCGCAGGGGTTGTGGCTGAGGCGATAGGGGTTGCGGGTCTGTCCGCCACGTGCGCTCCAGCCGGAAATGGACCGGGTGGAGCGGAAGTTGGCCCACTCGCTGAGGTTGGTCTTGCCCAGGATCAGGGCGCCGGCACCGCGCAGGCGCCCCACCAGGAACGCATCGTCGGGGCGGAACCCCTCCAGGGCGAGCGAGCCGGCGGTGGTGCTCATCGGGGTGGCGCCGATGTTGTCCTTGAGCAGGACCGGAATGCCGTGCAGGGGGCCGCGCAGCTGACCGGCACGCCGTTCGGCGTCGAGCTGGGCGGCGTCCTTGAGCGCATCAGGGTTGAGTTCGATCACCGCGCGCAGGCGTGGGCCGGCGCGATCCAGGCGGGCGATGCGTTCCAGGTACGCGCGGGTCAGGGTGACGCTGTCCAGTTCGCCGGCGGCCATGCGTGACTGCAGGTCGGCGATGCCGGTTTCGGCGTACGGGAAGGGGGCCGCGGGGGCGGAGGGCGTGGCGGCATCGCGTGCGTGCGCCGGCAGGGGCGCGGGCGTGCACCCCATCAGGGTGCAGACGATCAGCAGGGGTGTCAGCGACAGGCGCATCGGTGCGTCCCGGAAACCGGCCGACAGGCTAACCAGCGGCCGTACCGCTTGGCAACTCAGGCCTGTGCCGGGGGGCCGCCATGCCGCTTGCGGATATCGCGGGCGAGCACACCGACCACGATCAGATTGATCACCAGCACCGACCACGAGGCCCAGCCAGGGTGGCGGATGATGGCGTAGACATCGAATGGGAGATAGATGCCGGCGGTGACGCAGCCCAGCCAGGATGCCCAGGCTTTGGCACGCCAGAGACCCCAGGCCTCGAAAAGGTGCAGCACACCGTAGGCGACCATCGCCGCGGCGGCGAGGTGGACGGCATCGGGGCTGATCATGTTGAGCAGCGAGGGCAGGGTGCCGTGATCCGGGTCCAGACTGAAACGCCGGATCAGGGCATTGACCGCATCGCGAAGCGGCTGCGGACCGAGAATCTCCAGTCCGGTGGCCGCCAGCAGCGCCAGTGCCGCCTTGCTGGCTTCCAGCAAGGCGATCACATGGAGACCCGGATGCCTGTGCGGATCCGGGTTATAGGGCGTGTCGGTCACGACAGGGTCCGATCAACCGCCGCGCGAGGCCTTCTTGCGGTCGCTTTCGGTCAGGAACTTCTTGCGCAGGCGGATCTCCTTCGGGGTGATCTCGACCAGCTCGTCGTCCTCGATGAAGTCCAGGGCCTGCTCCAGCGAGTATTTGATTGCCGGGGTCAGCTGGATCGCATCGTCCTTGCCCGAAGCGCGCATGTTGGTCAGCGGCTTGGTCTTGATCGCATTGACGGTCAGGTCGTTGTCCTTGGAGTGGATACCGATCAGCTGGCCTTCGTACACGTTGTCGCCTTCAGCGGCGAACAGCTTGCCGCGCTCCTGCAGCGGCCCCAGCGAGTAAGCGGGGGTGGCGCCCGGCGCATTGGCGATCATCACGCCGTTCTGGCGCTTGGCGATGGCGCCCTGTTCCTTCGGGCCGTAATGATCGAACACGTGGAACAGCAGGCCCGAGCCCTGGGTCAGGGTCTTGAACTCGTTCTGGAAACCGATCAGGCCACGGGCCGGGATCATGTATTCCAGGCGCACACGGCCCTTGCCGTCCGGCTCCATGTTCTTGAGCTGGCCCTTGCGGGTACCCAGCTTTTCCATCACGCCGCCCTGGTGCACTTCTTCCACGTCCACCACGAGCTGTTCGATCGGCTCCATAGCCTGGCCATCGATCTGCTTGATGATCACTTCCGGACGCGAGACGGCCAGTTCGTAGCCTTCACGACGCATGTTTTCGATCAGCACCGACAGGTGCAGTTCGCCACGGCCGGAGACCAGGAACTTGTCGGCGTCTTCCAGCTGTTCAACCTTCAGGGCCACGTTGTGGACCTGTTCGCGGTCCAGGCGGTCCTTGATCTGGCGGCTGGTCAGGAACTTGCCACCGGACAGATCCTTGTTGCCGGCGAACGGCGAGTTGTTGACCTGGAAGGTCATCGAGATGGTCGGCTCGTCGACGGTCAGCGCCGGCAGCGCTTCCGGGGTGTCCGGGTGGCACAGGGTGTCGGAGATGGTCAGCTCCGGGATGCCGGAGATGGCGACGATGTCACCGGCTTCGGCGGTGTCCTGCTCGATGCGCTCCAGGCCCAGGAAGCCCAGCACCTGCGCGACCTTGCCGTTGCGCTTCTTGCCTTCGCGGTCGATCACGGCGACCTGCATGTTCTTCTTCAGGGTGCCGCGCTGCACGCGGCCGATGCCGATCACGCCCACGAAGTTGTTGTAGTCCAGCTGGCTGATGCGCATCTGGAACGGACCTTCCGGGTCCACTTCCGGCTTCGGCGCGTGCTGCATGATCGCTTCGTACAGCGGGGTCATGTCGCCGTCGCGCACGGTGTCTTCCAGGCCGGCGTAGCCGTTCAGGGCCGAGGCGTAGACGATCGGGAAGTCGAGCTGCTCATTGGTGGCGCCGAGCTTGTCGAACAGGTCGAAGACCTGGTCGATCACCCAGTCCGGACGCGAGCCCGGGCGGTCGACCT
>NZ_JBMWDP010000057.1:0-14991 GCF_049545505.1 Stenotrophomonas sp. NPDC077421
GTCCACACCCGGATGCTGGCCCAACTGGAACTGCGCGCCCGGCACCAGCTGGCGCCAGCTGCCCTGCCCCTCGATGGTGTGCGCGCGCACGCGCAGCGCATCCAGGTGCTGCTGTGCGCGGCGCTGGCCGCGGGCGCTGTCCTGCCAGCCGTACGGGCCGCTGGTGTCGATGTCTTCGCCAGCCGCGCCGTGTGCGGTGTCGGCCTCGGCGCTGGCCTGGCGCAGTTCGAGCGTGCGGTAGTCCCAGCTTGCGCGCGCGACCTTGGTCGTGCACCACCGACGAGCGGTGGACCACTGCTGCACGCTGTCGGTGCGCTCGGTGACATCACTGCGATGGAAGCGCACCGCCCCGAGATCGCGGGCGCCTTGATGGTTGTCCGCCAACACCAGCGTATGGGCGCCCAGCCGGGCGTTGCCGGGGTCGCCGGCATGCTCGAACCAGTAGTAGATGCCCTCCTCGGCGAGCAGCCGCTGGAGGAAGGCCAGGTCCGACTCCTGGTATTGGGTGGTCAGGCTGCGCCGGGCGTACTGGCTGCGGTCAGCCAGCGCCCAGCGCCAGGCCGGCACCAGGCCGGAATAGTCGGCGAAGATGTCCTCGACGATCTCCACCACGCTGCGGTCATGGAACACGTAGCTGTCCACACGCTGGGCCAGGAACGCCAGCCACGGCTGCAGACGCAGGCGATAGCGGGCCAGGCCGCCATTGCTGCCCAGCCGTTCCACCGCGGTGACATGGCCGTGGAAATCGCGCGGCGCGCCGGTGGCCTGCATCTGCAGCAGCACCGGCTGCCCCAGCAGATCGTCGGGCGACATCCGGGCGTCCACTGACAGTGCGGTGACGTCCAGCACGAAACCGGTGCCGTCGATCTGCTCGACGCCACTCAGCGCTTCGGCGACCAGTACATCGCTCCCCAACGATGTCTGCAGTTGCAGCAGGCGCTGCGTCTGCGCCGGTGCCGCGAGCGCGGCGATTATCTTGGTTACCGAATCCATGGTGCTCCCCGCATTCATTTGTCCAGCGACATCTATCGTCTGGTTTGATTTTGATCGACAGCATAGAACACGACTCTCCACGCGATCTTCACCCGTCAATCCTTGCAGGCGTTCTCACGTGGATCGCTATTAAATTGTGATTTAAATCACAATTTACACCGCACTTCCGATACCGGACGCCGCCGCAGTCTGCCTGCGGCGGGCGCCCTATCGTCTATCGGTCACGCCGACTGGGTAATGCGCTCAAGCTGCAGCTTGGTGCCCTCATTCAGCTGCAGGCGGTAGTCGCGTCCACCCGCGCTGACGGCAACTTCCCGTGCATTGCTGACCAGCTGGTTGGCCTTGCCCTGGGCCGGCGCCTGCATGTAGATCCGCCAGCTGCCACGGGTGATCTGCGCCGCCAGGTTGCGCGCATCCTGACGGGCATCCGCGGCCGCACCGTGCAGCAGCTCGACGATATGTTCCGGGCGCAGCCGGTTCCAGGCGCGGACACTGTCGGTGTCGCGGGCCAGGCCCAGGTTCAGGCTGTCGCAGTTGGCAACGGCTTTGGCGCGGTCGAATCCGTAGAAATCCATGTTCGTGTCTCCTATCAAGTCAACTCAGGACAACTTGTATTTGAAGGCGCCGTTCTTCCCTGCGGTCACCTTGATGGCGTTGATCCGGTTTCCTTCGGCCATCGCTGCCAGGACGCTTTCCGCGATCTCTGGCAACAGCGTACCGTTGAGGATGTGATCAACGTTGCGCGCACCGGAATCCACTTCGGTGCAACGCGACAGCACGGCCTCGACCAGGCTGTCGTCCCACAAGAACGTGGCCTTGTGGTTGCCCGCCACACGGTCGCGGATGCGACCGAGCTTGAGCGCGATGATCTGGGCCAGCACGTCGTCGTTGATCGGGAAGTACGGCACGACTTTCATGCGGCCCAGGAAGGCGGGCTTGAAGCTCTTCATCAGCACCGGGCGAAGGGCGTCGCCCAGCGCATCGGCGGTCGGCATCTCCTCGGCGGGCTTGTTCAGGCACGCCTGCATGATCTGCGAGGAACCGATGTTGGACGTGAGGATGATCAGCGTGTTGCGGAAATCGATCTCGCGTCCTTCGGCGTCATCCATCTGGCCTTTGTCGAACACCTGGAAGAACATCTCCAGCACGTCCGGATGGGCCTTCTCCACTTCGTCCAGCAGCACCACGCTGTATGGATTGCGACGCACCGCTTCGGTCAGCACGCCGCCCTCGCCATAACCCACGTAGCCGGGCGGCGAGCCCTTCAGGCCGGAGACGCTGTGCGCCTCCTGGTACTCACTCATGTTGATGGTGATCAGCTTGCGCTCGCCGCCATACAGGATGTCGGCCAGCGCCAGCGCGGTTTCAGTCTTGCCCACACCGGAAGGCCCGACGAACATGAACACGCCGCGCGGCTTGTTCGGGTCTTCCAGCTTGGCGGTCGCGGTGCGTACGCGCTGGGCGATCGCCTCCAGCGCATGGTCCTGGCCGATCACGCGCTCGACCAGCAGCCCGCCAAGGTTGCGCACGGTGCGGATCTCGTCCTTCACCATGCGGCCGAGCGGCACGCCGGTCCAGGCCGACACAATCTCGGCCACCACGCCACCATCGACCTGCAGGGGCACCATCGGGGTCTCGCCCTGCAGTGCACGCAGTTCGCCGAGCAGGCGGTCCAGTTCGGTCTGCTGCGGCGACGCGCTCGCGGCCGCCTTCCTGCCCCGCGCCGGCTTGTCGGCCGCGCCAGGCACATCGGTCGCCGCCTCCGGGCCGGTCGCCTCCATCTGCGCGCGCAGCGCACGGATCTGATCGGCCAGGGCGCGCTCGCTGGTCAGGCGCGCTTCGTTGGTGGCCAGCACGGCCTGCGCGTCGGCCTGCAGCTGACGCAGCTCGCCCAGACGCTCGGCATGGTGGCTGGCGCCGCCGGCGGTTTCCCGCTCCAGCGCCGACAGCTCGGCCGCCAGGCGGTCCAGGTGCTTGCGGGTGTCTTCAATGATCGCCGGCGTCGCGCTCTGGCCCAGCGCCACCTTGGCGCAGGCGGTGTCGAGCACGCTGACGGCCTTGTCCGGCAACTGGCGACCACTGATATAGCGATGTGACAGCCGCACAGCTTCAGTGACCGCTTCGTCCATCACCCGGATGTTGAAGTGCGCCTCCATCAGCCCGACCATGCCGCGCAGCATCGCCGCCGCCAGCGCCTCGGTGGGCTCCTCGACCTTGACCACCTGGAAACGACGGGCCAGCGCCGCATCCTTTTCGAAGTACTTCTTGTACTCGCTCCAGGTGGTGGCCGCGATGGTACGCAGTTCGCCGCGTGCCAATGCCGGCTTGAGCAGGTTGGCCGCATCGTTCTGGCCAGCGGTGCCACCGGCACCGATCATGGTGTGCGCTTCATCGATGAACAGAATGATCGGATGCGGACTCTTCTTGACTTCGTCGATCACGTTCTTCAGGCGGTTCTCGAACTCGCCCTTGACGCTGGCGCCGGCCTGCAGCAGGCCCATGTCCAGGGTGTGCAGCTCCACGCCCAGCAGCACGTCCGGGACGTCCTTCCCGGCGATCCGCCGGGCCAGGCCTTCGACGACGGCGGTCTTGCCCACGCCTGCCTCGCCGGTGAGGATCGGATTGTTCTGGCGGCGACGCATCAGGATGTCGATCACCTGGCGGATCTCGGCGTCACGGCCGATCACCGGGTCGATGCGGTCTTCGCGCGCGCGCGCGGTGAGGTTGGTGGTGAACTGGTCCAGCGCCGGGGTCTTGGACAGGCCGCCCTTCTGCCCATCCACCGCCGCTGCGGTCTCGCCGCCAAGATCGCCCTCACCCGCCCCTGCATCGGCGTTGCGCACGGTCTGGCCGGCTTCCTGCGAGCCCTCGGTGAGCTTGGCGAAGTCATGTTTCAGCGCATCCACCTTGAAGCGCACGAACAGCTTGGAGCCGCGATAGGCCAGCTGCGACAGCTCCGGCTCGGTCATCAGCGCCAGCAGCAGGTGGCCACTCCGGATGCGGCTGGTTTCCGAGTCCAGCGAGGCGATCAGCCAGGCATGCTCGAACAGCTTGGGAATGTGCTGTGAAAACACCGGCGTGCGGCTGTTGCCGGTCTTGAACTGGCTGATCTCGTCGGACAGGTCGCGCTCCAGCGCTTCGGGGGCGATCCCGCAGCGGCGCGCGATCAACACGAAATCGCTCTGCGGCTGCTCCAGCAACGCCAGGAACAGGTGTTCCAGATCAACCTCGTAGTTGCCACGCGACATGCACAGATTGGCAGCTCGCTCGGCGGCCAGACGGCAGGTGTCGTCCAGCTTGCTGATCAGGGTCTTGAGATTGATGCTCATGCGGGGAAACGCGCTCCTTGCTGGTTCATTGCAGTGTATGGATGCCGTACGTGGTGTCCGAACGCGGGCCCTCGGCCGACCGCGAGCACATGTAGCTGTCCCAGCCCAGGCGGGCGCCATTGCCGGCGCCCAGTCCCGAACCACGAACGTCCTGCTGGCGCAGCACCAGCCGCACCTCATATTCCAGCGTGCCACCGGTGAGCAGCGACAACCACTTCGCCAAGGCCTGCTCGGCGCTGCCGCCAGGCAGGAAGTCGTCGAACTGCTCGCGCCGCAGCGGGCCGATGCTCAGCCGCATGCGCAGATCGCGCTGCCATACACGGTCGCCGGCCAGCGCGCTGGAGCCCAGCGATGCATTGGCCTGGCCCAGCCGCGTGGCCTGCCCCGCCGGGACGCGGTACCAGGCACCCACGAACTGCTCCAGCACCAGCGGCACCTGGAAGTAGTCCGCGAGCACGCGCTGCATCAACGCCGCCGACACCGGGCGCTGGCGGATGGCGCCGGCATAGTAGGCAAAGGCCTGGTCGAACACATCGCCGTGGCCGTCCACCAGCCGGTCGCGCAGTTCGTTCATGCCCATGCCGAACAGCGACATGATCAGCGGCAGGAAGCGCTCGCGACGGTCGATCTCGTACTGCAGGGCAAGGCGATGCTTCTTCCAGGCCGCGTAGTGCAGCGACACCGCGCGGGTCGAGAAGATGTCCAGGAACGCCCGGGCGGTACGGTCGCGCTCGTACAGTTCGCGCAACTGCAGGGTCTCGGTGTAGTGCAGCGGCAGCGCACCCGCCGTGCCCAGCAGGCCCATGAAGTGCGGGGTGAGATGCACCTCGGCGAGCGTCTCACCGATCAGCGCTTCGTCGATCGCGGCCGCATCCTCGAGTCGGTCGCCCTGCAACGAGTACGCCACGCCTTCGGCGCTCAGCTCGGTGGCCGGGAAGCCCAGGGACAGGGAGTTGCGGAACCGCACCCGCATGGGCACAGCCTGACCGGACTTCACGCCCTGGCGCTGGAACACCTGCTCCAACAACCGCACCGCCTGGAAGAACTGGAAGCGATGCGGCTCGGCGAGCAGCTGCTGCGCTACGCCAGGATCGATTCGCCGCTTCGCGCCGGACATCGGACGATCTCCTCCCCCGACTCGCTGGAGACCAGCACCAGCCGGGTGAAACTGTTGGCATGCACATACAGTGCAAAGAAGTGATCCATCACCTGGGCGAACGCGGCAATACCGGCCCCCACGAAATGGTTCTCGTTGACGGTGAGTCGGATCTCCAGGCCCCGCACCACCGAGGCAAACTGTTTGCCGGACATCCAGCTGGTCACCGGATGCTGCTCGAGCGCCACCAGCCCGTCGATCTGGCGCGCCGATACGCTGCTGCCGGACAGGTCATACAGGCGCAGCATTTCCTTCAACGCGGTCAGGCCGCTGCCGGTCAGCGACAACTGGTTCAGCGACAGGTGCGAAATCAGTCGCCACTGCGCGTTCTTGCCCTGACGGAAGCGCATCGGGCGGGTCGGCTTGCGCAGCAGGCCGATCGCACGCGCGGGCGTGCCACCCTCCAGACTGAGGTCGCCGCCGGCCACGCCGTGGGCCAGCTGGCTGGGCAGATCGCGGTTGCTGCAGGTCAGCTCCAGGCTCACCGTGTCGGTCTGCGGCACGGTCGGATTGAACGCCAGGTCGACGAAGCTGATCTCCGTCTCGAAGCCGGGGCTCTGGCGTGCGATGTCCTCGTCACGGCGCGCTACCCAGTACTGGCCGGTCCGGTCGGGATCCTCGCCGTGATGCAGCGAATAGAACGGCCGGAACGCCTGGATCACCTCGCCCTGCGGGGTCTGGCGGATGCGGTGCACCGAGTCGATCGAATGCACTTCATAGGCAAACGCGCGTCGTGCATCCGGCAACACGGCGTAATTGACGGTGCGATGGGTCACCCGGATCGGCTCACCGGCCTGGGTGAACAGATTGACGATCGGCGTGCAGCCCAGGCGCACATTGCTCGCGCTCAGCTCTTCGAGCACCAGCTGGTTGCCGCGCTCGGGCGCGCTGGCGTGCAGGATCAGGTGCAGGGTGAAGCTGCGGCTGGCGCCGGCCGTGACCGGCTTGAGGTCCAGATCGACGAACCCGAACTTCTCCGGGTAGGCGAACAGTTCGGTCAGCAGGCGATAGGCCGGATGCGAACGCGCCGGAAAATCGACCAGTGCCTCGTTGTCGGCAAAGCCGACCTGGCGCAGCGGCACGCTCTCCAGCCGGCGCCAGCGACCGCCGCCATCGGCCTCGACATAGGCGACCTTCACGCCGAGCGCCAGCGCGTCGCGCAGCGCAGCGCGCAACGACGGCTCGCCATCCAGGAACAGGCGCAGGGCGTCGGTGCCCAGCGTGTCGAAACTGGCCTGGTCGGACACCAGCCGGACGTTCAACGAGATCTGCGCACCGCTGCCGGCCGGCAGGCTGGTGGCCATCGGTGCCTCGGCGACACCGCGATAGACGGCAGACTGCACCACGACCGGTGCCAGCACCACGTCGTAGGCGGTGCGGAAGCGGCACGACACACCGCGGACCGGGCGGCTCTGCAGCGCCGTGCCGCGCGGCACGGTGATCGGCGCGCTGAGTTTGGCGGACACGCCGTCCATGTCGAAATGCGCGATCGAGCACGACGGGAATGGCCGCAGATAGTGCGGGTACAGCACATCCAGCAGCGCGTCGGTGAACTCGGGATAGTCGTCCTCGATGCGCTTGGAGACGCGCGCACTGAGCAGCGCGAATGCCTCGATGAGGCGCTCGACGTGCGGGTCCTGGCTGCCGTCGGCATTGAGCTGAAGGCGGCCGGCAATCTTGGGGTAGCGGTCGGCGAACTCGCGGCCATAGCGCCGCAGGTAGGCCAGTTCGCGTTCGTAGTAAGGCAGCAGATCCTGCATGTCAGACCGTCGCCTGCTGGCGGCGCATGCGGCTGACCTGGTACTGCAGGGTCGAGGGCTGCAGCATCGCATCGAAACTCACCGGCTCCCGCGCCGGCTCGAGATCGAGCAGCGCATGGATGGTGAAATGCAGCCCACCCCCGAACTGGGAGCCCACTTCCAGGCTTACCCCCACGTTCTTGAGGCGGCGTTCGTGGCGCGCCACGGCCTGCTCCAGCGAACGGCAGATGGCGGCACGGTCATAGGCGTTGGCCAGGCTCATCGCCGAGAAATCGGCCAGCCCGTAGGTCAACAGGGATTGCTTGCAGTTGGGAAACGCCGCCATGTCGTCTTCCTGGAAAGCGGCCCGGGAATTGAGCAGGCCCTCCAGATCGCGCGCGATCGACTCCTTGTACTGCTCCAGCGATACGGACTTGAACACATGCCCTCCCCCGTTGGATTTGGGGGCATCGTCGAACAATTTCTCGAGCAAGCTGGGTTCGAGTCCCTTCATTCGTCATTCCGGTCTGTCTGCGTCCCTGCATCGTGCAGAGGGGCAACACGCGTTGCGGCCGATCCTGGCCGCGCCCGATGTACTGCCAGTGGCGTTTCAGACTGCGATGGCGCGCTAGGCGCCATCGCAGCGACACAACATCAAACGGCGTAGTTCGGAATGTTCTTGGTTGCACTCCACTGCGCCACGGCCTTGCCACCAACGCCGCCTTCCGGCTTCTGCTGCTGGTAGGTCCACTTGATCGCACCAAAGCTCAGCTGGATCACTTCCTGCGGCATACCATCGGAATCGACCGTGGTGGTGACGCGGTGAACCAGCACGTTCAGCAGCTCGACCAGGTAGTAATTGATCGCGTTGCCGTCCTTGTCGGCGCGCATGAACTCGATGCGGGCCTTCGGGAAGGTGGTGCCGTTGGCAGCCGCCTGGTTCAGAGCAGTGGAGGCGAGGTCGATCGACTTGGTGACTTCGATCGGCGACAGGTTCACACGCGCGGCAGTGGTGCCACCCGAGGTCGACGCAGTGGCCGAGCGCGGCTGCAGGAGATCCTGCGAGAAGGACTGGATCTCAATCCAATCCTTGTGCTTGTCGTCGTGGGACTCGCCCTTGATGGTGTCGATGGAAAGAAAAGCGTGCTGCATATCTGGTCTCCTAAGTTCCGGTCTTCCGTGAGATTGGGTGCCGGGATCGCTCCCGGCGGTTCAGGGGGTTTAGCCCTCTTAGAAAAACGTCACTGCAAATCGGGACATCCGTCCCTTGACGCTACAGCAACATCAAAGCGTTACGACTTCTTTGCAGTCGCCGGCAGTTCGGCAACCAGTCGCAACGAAACAGACAGCTCATCGAGCTGGAAATGTGGCCTGATGAACGCCACAGCGCGGTAGACACCGGGCTTGCCCGGCACTTCCGAAACGTTCACAGCGGCTTCGCGCAGCGGGTACTGGGCCTTGGCTTCCTGGGAGGCGTTGTCGTCCAGCAGCACGTACTGGGAGATCCAACGGTTCAGGAATTCCTCGACGTTGCCCGCCGATGCGAAGCTGCCAATTTTCTCGCGCATCATCGCCTTGAGGTAATGGGCGATACGCGAGACGGCGAAGATGTACTGCAGCTGGGCAGACAGGATCGCATTGGCATTGGCCGAATCGGTGTTGTACTTCTTCGGCTTCTGTGCCGACTGGGCGCCGAAGAACGCGGCGTAGTCGGTGTTCTTGCAGTGCACCAGCGGCATGAAGCCGAGGTCACTGAGTTCTTTTTCACGACGGTCGGTGATCGCCACTTCGGTCGGGCACTTCAGCGCGACTTCGCCGTCATCGGTACGGAAGGTGTGCGTCGGCAGGTCTTCGACCAGGCCACCGCCTTCCACGCCGCGGATCGCCGCGCACCAGCCGAAGTCCTCGAACGCGTGGGTCAGGCGCGCGGCCATCGCGTAGGCAGTGTTGCACCACAGGAACTTGCTGTGGTCGCTGGCATCGACGTCTTCAACGAAGTTGAACCCTTCCACCGTGGTCCCGTCTTTCGGGTTGTACGGCAGGCGGCCCAGGAAGCGCGGCATGGTCAGGCCCACATAGCGGCTGTCCTCGCTCTCGCGGAACGACTTCCACTTGGCGTATTCGACGGTGTCGAACACCTTGGCCAGATCGCGCGGCTTGCCCAGGTCGGTGAAGGTCTCCAGGCCGAACATGCTTTCGGACGCTGCCGAAATGAAGGGCGCGTGTGCGGCGGCCGCCACGTGCGACATCTGCTCGATGAAGTACATGTCTTCCGGCTGGCGGCCGACGAAGTAGTCACCCACCAGAGCACCGAAGGGCGCGCCACCGAAGGTGCCGAACTCTTCTTCATAGACCTTCTTGAACAGCGCGCTCTGGTCGAAATCGATCGCCGACTTGAAGTCCTTGACCAGATCCTTCTTCGGCGCGTTGAAGACCTTGATCTTCATGTTCGGGCCGGTGGACGTCTGCTGGCACAGGTAGTGCAGGCCGCGCCAGGTGCTTTCCAGCTGCTGGAACTGCGGCGCATGCATCACCGCGCTGAGCTGCTCGGAGATGATCCGGTCAATCTCGGCGATGCGCGCATCGAGGGTCAGGTTGAGGTTGTCCGACACCACCACGGTGCCTTCCAGCACCTCCTTGGCAAGCTCGGAAATGATGTCCTTGGCACGCTGGTGTTCGGTTTCGGACTTGGCGACCTTGCTCTTCTCGACGATCTGGTCGAGCAGGCCGATCTCCTCGACCGCAGCGGACGCCTGTTCGGCAACACCGGTAGCTTCTGCTGCCATGACTTACTCCTCCTTCCCCGTGCCAAGCTTCTTGAGCTGCTCGGTGTTGTTCAGGACATCGGTCAACAGATCCTCGAGCTTTTCGTTGCCGGCCAGCTTGTTGCGCAGGTCGGCGAGCTTGGTGCGCGATTCGAGCAGCTTGCGCAGCGGCTCGATCTGGTCGACCACGGACTCGGGACGGAAATCGTCGATGGAATTGAACTTCAGTTCCACGCCGAACTCGCCGCCACTGTCGCTGATCTTGTTCGGAACGCGGTACACCGCACGCGGTGCCACGCCTTCCATCACTTCATCGAAGTTGTCCAGGTCCACATTGACGAACTTGCGGTCCTTGACCTTCGGCAACGGCTGCTCCGGATTGCCGCTCAGGTCGCCGAGCACGCCGACCACGAACGGCAGCTCCTTCTGCTCGATCGCGTCGCCCTTCTCGACGTCATAGGTGAGCTGCACCCGCGGGGGGCGGATCTTCTGCAACCGCTTTTGAATGCTGTCCTTCTTGGCCATCGGTGTCTCCTGACTGGGGGCCGTACGAAATGCGGATCAGTTGCCGCCGACGTTCTGGAACGGGTCCGCACCGGCACCGGACGACGCCGGACGCGCGGGTTGCGCTGCCGGTGCCGCGGGCGTGGTCGTACGACGGGCAGCCGGTGCGGTGCGACGACCGGCACGGGTGGCCTTCGGCTTTGCCGGCGGTTCCAGGATGGCTTCACCCATCGTGGTGCGCAGCGTGGTGGCCAGCGTCTGCGCTTCCTTGCGGGCCGTGTCCGAGGCCAGTGCGCCGCGTCCCTGCAGGCGCTTCAGCGACTGGTTGGCGATGCGGAAACCGGCAACGGTCAGCACGCCATCGGCGACAAGGTCGTCCGGATCGCGCTGCAGCACTTCTTCGGCGGCCACGATGGCACGCGCGTAATTACCCTGATCGAACTGCAGCTGCGCGATGCGCACCCACGGTTCCTTGCGGGTCGGATCGGCACGAGAGGCAGCTTCAAAACTCGTGATCGCCGCTTCGGCACCCGCCGTGGTCACCTGCGCTTCGGCGGTCGTCATCGACGTGTCGAAGGGCGGCACCACCGCCTTCTTCGGCGTCGATGCGCATGCCGCCAGACCCGACAGCAGAACCAATGCCAGCATCGGCCGATAGACGGCCTTCCCCTTTTCCTTCACTTTCATGCCAATCCCTCGTAGAAACTCCTAAAGGTAAGACCGGTCCCCGCCGATACTACACACGGGATTCCGTCCCCTACCGCCGCAAGTGTACAACTGCAAATACGCAAGGGTATAGTGAAGCGCATAGATTGCTTCAATGCAACGCCGCAGATTTTCACACCATCTTCCGCGTTCTGCTGTATGCGCAACGGACTTCCGCGCATGAATCACTCTCCCTGTCCTTTTTCGCCCGAGAATGCATGAAGCCTCTCATGAGCCGAAATTTTTGCTTAGGCCGTCACACTCTCTTATGTGTTGTCACGGCGATGTCATTGTCCTTGTCAGGGTGCGCCAGTGGCGGTCTTGGCAAGGCTATGGACAAGACGTTACAAGCCGTTGGCATCAAGGAAGCGGCGCCGGATGCCCCGCCGACCATTCCACTGCGGCTCTATGCCGGCACCAATCTCAATGCCGGCAATGACAAGCGCCCCACCGCCGCGGTGGTGAAGGTCTACCACCTGCGCAGCGCCCAGCGCTTCGAACAGGCCCCGTTCAACGCCTTCCTCGACCAGAACGGCGAGCAGGCCGCCCTTGGCGCGGACCTGCTGTCGGTCAATGAGATCGTGTTGACCCCCGGCGCGCGCCAGGAACTGAAGGAGCAGTTGAGCGAAGGCGCTGCCGTACTGGGCGTGGTTGCCCTGTTCCGCGCGCCGGCCGACAACCGCTGGCGGCTGACATTCGACGGAAAACAGAAGGCGCTGCCAGCCGACGGTATTACCGTGGGAATCCATGCGTGCGCACTGACGACTGACAGCCCGGCGTTGGTCACGCGGCTTTCCGGTGATCCGAGCAGTCTGGCATCCGTGCGCTGCGTCTCTCCTCGCTGAGGGGGTGACTTCATTCTGACGTCAGAATTCCAGCATACGATAGTATCCAAGCCTCGCCTCGCATCAAAAATGTGAGGCGCAGCTCACTTTCACATTCCTGTATTGGGAATGTGTGTGGAAACCTAGCGTTCATCGGGTGCGGTTTGCCTGAAATTTCCAAGGATTGAAATGTGGCGTATGTAAGCAGGATGTCGAAGGTTCTTTGGGGTGAGGGTCTGTTTCTGCGGCCCCAGCATTTCCAGCGTCAGGACGCCTATCACGAGGCACGGCTGCAGGATCTTTCGCTGACCCTGCATCCGTACGCATGGGGCTGCCGCCGCGTGCGTTTTGATCCGCAGGCGCTCAACGGCGGCACGCTGCGCCCGCTGGACATCTCGGCGGTGTTCCCCGATGGCGAGAGCTACGACGCGCCCGTCCACGATGCGCTGCCCGATGCGCTGTCGCTGAAGGACCTGCCGCCCGGCGTGCAGTCCACCGTGATCCACCTCGGGCTTCCCCTGCTGCGCGACGATGGCGACAACTGTGCCGACGCCGACGCCGCGCAGTTGGCGCGCTACCGCCAGGTCAACCGGGCCGCCAACGACCTGTTCACCGATGCGGTGGAGGCCGAACTCGGCTTCCTCGGCAAGGCGGTCAAGCTGCTCACCGACGAGCACCCGCGCGATTCCTACGCCACTGTGGCGCTGGCGCGCATCCGTCGCACCTCCACCGGCGGCTTCGAACTGGATGAGGACTTCATCCCGCCGTGCGCGCACCTGGAAGCCTCGCCCACCCTGCACCGCGAGCTGCGCGGCATCCTGGACTCGTTGCAGGCCAAGGTCGACGCACTGTACGGACTGCACCGCGAGCCCTCCAAGAACATCATCGAATTCCGTTCGGGCGACATCGCCTCGTTCTGGCTGCTGCACACGATCAACTCCTCGTTCAGTGCGCTGGCGCATCTGTACCACCATCCGCAGCTGCATCCCGAGCGCCTGCACCAGGAGCTGCTGCGCATGGCCGGCGCGATGCTGACGTTTTCCAATGCCTACGCGCTCAACGATCTGCCGCGCTATCAGCACACGCAGCCGGAGGCGGGGTTCCGCCAGCTGTTCGACATCATCCGCAACCTGCTGGACACGGTGATCTCGGCGCGCTACTTCAAGATCGCGCTCAACGAGATCAAGCCGTCCTACCACCTTGGACGTCTGGACTCGCAGCGCATCGACGACAACGCCTCGTTCTACCTGGCGGTATCGGCCGACATCCCCGCCCAGGAACTGGTGCAGATGGTGCCGGTCCGATTCAAGGTGGGCGCGCCCGACGACGTGGAGAAGTGCGTGCTTTCGGCACTGCCCGGCGTGAAGCTGGCGCATGCCAACCAGGTGCCGGCCGCGATCCCGGTGCGCCCCGGCAGCCACTACTTCGAACTGGATTCGCGCGGCGCGCTGTATGAGCGGATGCTCAAGGCACAGTCGCTGATGATCTACGTGCCGGCCGGCGTTGCCGATCTCAAAATGGAACTTGTCGCGGTGACCTCATGATGAATTCGCCCCTGCCCCCTACCCCGGGCCCGATGCCTTCGCTCAGCTCGCATGGCGGCATGGCCGCGCCGTCACCGCAGGCGGCCAATCCGCAGAGCCTGCAGGACCTGATGGCCGACGGCTTCTACCTGCTGTTGCTGCTCAAGCGCGGGCAGCTGCCGTCGGATGCCGAAGCGTTCGTGCAGACCGTGCAGAAGTTCCTCGACGGTGTGGAGCGCAATGCCAATCGCATGGGCATCGCCTCCGAGGATGTCTACGCCGCCAAATACGCGTTCTGCGCGGCGGTGGATGAAGCGATTCTGTCCCAGCCCTCGGCGCTGCATGAGATCTGGGAGCGCAATCCGCTGCAGCTGCGCCTGTTCGGCGAGCATCTGGCCGGCGAGCACTTCTTCGACCGGCTGGAGGAACTGCGCCGCCAGGGCGCGCCGCGCCTTCCGTCGCTGGAGGTGTACCACTTCTGCCTGCTGATGGGCTTCGAAGGCAAGTACCGCCTGGAAGGTACCGAAAAGCTCGGCTACCTCACCGCGCGGCTGGGCGATGAGATCGTCTACCTCAAGGGAAAGCGCCACGGGTTCGCACCGCATGCGCTGCCGCCGGACCACATCCGTCACAGCCTGCGTCGCGTTGTTCCGCTGTGGCTGCCCGCCGCACTGGTGGCAGGCTTTGGCGTGATCGGCTTTTTCGGTCTGCGCTTCTATCTGGGTCACGAAACCCAGCAGCGCATGGCGGCCTACAACGACGTTGTCCAGATGCCGCAGCGCACCGCGCACATTACGATCACCCTGCCCTGAGACGGGTGATCGACCCTTCCGCATGACGCCGCACCACCGGCGTCATGCGGATGTCGCGCCGGATCGCGCGCATGCCCGCCACTGCTTCAGGCGCGTGTCGACCTGAGCACAGTGCACTCGAATTCCACCCTGCCACGTTACACGTTGTGGAAACGGCGCTGCTGCTCCCCAATCGGTGTGCGGCGTACCTTCGATGCGATGTCCCTACCCGGCCCCTTGGCAGGTCGCGCCAGTAACTTGCCTCCGACACCGACTCAATATCGTGCGATTCATCACAGTTTCCTGTCTATAATTTGACGCAGCGGCCCCGTGTCGCGCTGAATGCGACAAAATCGACCCACTTCCCGTCTGCGTTGCAGGCACACGTCAGGGGGCGTGCGAAGCCGGTCGGTGAAAGAGCCCGTCAATGGGATTTGTTACTGTTGCCGGGTACATGGACGTGAAACAGGCTCTGCGGGCGTCACGCGGCCGCAGCCTGGCACACGCATCATCACACTCCCTGACAAGAGCCTGTCGATATGGATGTCTCTCGCTCCTCGTTGTTGGCCACCCTTGGCGCTCCCTCCCAGCAGGCGCGCCTGATCCAGCTGCTCGGCCCGGCCTCCGGCCTGGTGGTGGAGCGCTTCGAGGGCCAGGAGGCG
>NZ_JBMWDP010000058.1:0-14783 GCF_049545505.1 Stenotrophomonas sp. NPDC077421
ACAGGGTCTGGCAGCCGCACACGTCCACCACGAAGCGGCGCAGCAGCGCCTGGCCCTGCAGGGTGTGAGTCACTTCCGGGTGGAACTGCACGCCGTACCAGCGCTTCTCTTCGTTGGCCATCGCGGCCACCGGGATGCGATCGGTCACGGCCGTCACAGTGAAACCCGGGGGCGCAACGGAGACGTGGTCGCCGTGGCTCATCCAGACGTTCAACTTCGGCTCGCCGCCGTGGTCGCTCAGGCCCTTGAACAGCGCGTCGGGGTGCACGACGTTGACTTCGGCATGGCCGAACTCGCGCTGGTCGGCCGCTTCGGTGGCGCCACCGAGCTGCGCGGCGAGGGTCTGCATGCCGTAGCAGATGCCGAAGATCGGCAGGCCACTGTCGAACACTTCCTGCGGTGCGGCGGGCGCGCCCGGCAGCGTGGTCGATTCCGGGCCACCGGACAGGATGATGCCCTTGGCACCGAACGCGGCGATCTCGGCCGGGTTGTGGTCCCACGCCCAGATTTCACAGTACACGCCGAGCTCGCGGATACGGCGCGCGATCAGCTGGGTGTACTGCGCGCCGAAATCGAGGATGAGGATCTTGTCGTTATGGATGTTGGTCATGGCGCCCGGGCAGTGCAGGAGGGAGTACGGAAAACGAAACGGTGGTACCGGCGGCGGATAGAGAAAGAGGAACGGGAATCAGCTTCCTCGTTCCTCTTTGCGCGTACCGCATCAGGCGCGGTAGTTCGGCGGCTCTTTGGTGATCTGCACGTCGTGGACGTGGCTCTCGCGCTGGCCGGCGCCGCTGATCTTGACGAACTTCGGCTTGCTGCGCATGTCTTCGACCGTGCCGCAGCCCACGTAGCCCATCGTGGCACGCAGGCCACCCATCAGCTGGTGGATGATGCCCCCGACCGGACCGCGGTACGGCACGCGGCCTTCGATGCCTTCCGGCACCAGCTTGTCGGCGCTGGAGGCGTCCTGGAAGTAACGGTCCTTGGACCCCTTCTCCATCGCGGCCAGCGAGCCCATGCCGCGGTAGCTCTTGTACGAGCGGCCCTGGAACAGCTCGGTCTCGCCGGGCGATTCCTCGGTACCGGCGAGCAGGCCGCCGATCATGATGGTCGAGGCGCCGGCAGCCAGTGCCTTGCCAATGTCGCCCGAGTAGCGGATGCCGCCATCGGCGATCAGCGGGATGCGGTCCTGCAGCGCTTCGGCGACCAGGTCGATCGCGGTGATCTGCGGCACGCCGACACCGGCGACCACGCGCGTGGTGCAGATCGAGCCCGGGCCGATGCCGACCTTGACCGCGTCAGCGCCGCTGTCCAGCAGCGCCAGCGCGGCTTCGCCGGTGCAGATGTTGCCGCCGACGACCTGTACGTTCGGGAAGTTCTTCTTGACCCAGCGCACGCGGTCCAGCACGCCCTGCGAGTGGCCGTGCGCGGTGTCCACCACCAGCACGTCCACGCCGGCGGCGACCAGCGCTTCGACACGGCGATCGGTATCGCCGCCGACGCCGACCGCGGCACCGACCAGCAGACGGGTCGCGGTGTCCTTGGCGGCGTTGGGGTAGTCGGTGTTCTTCTGGATGTCCTTGACGGTGATCAGCCCGCGCAGGGCGAAATCATCGTTGACCACCAGGATCTTCTCGATGCGGTTGCGGTGCAGCAGCTGCAGCACTTCGTCCGACGCGGCGCCTTCCTTGACCGTGATCAGTCGATCCTTCTTGGTCATGATGTGGCGGACCGGATCGTCCAGCTCGGTCTCGAAGCGCATGTCGCGATGGGTGACGATACCCACCAGCTGGCCACCGCCATCCACCACCGGCACGCCGGAAATGTTGCGCGCCTGGGTCAGCGCCAGCACGTCGCGGATGGTGGTTTCCGGGCCTACGGTGATCGGGTCGCGGATGACGCCGGCCTCGAACTTCTTGACCTGGGCCACTTCGGCGGCCTGCTGTTCGACGGTCAGGTTCTTGTGGATGATCCCCATGCCGCCGAGCTGGGCCATCGCGATGGCGAGGCGGGCTTCGGTGACGGTGTCCATCGCTGCCGAGAGGATCGGGAGCTTCAGCCGCAGGTCGCGGGTCAGCCGCGTTTCGAGGCTGACATCCTTGGGCAGGATCGTGGAGTGTGCGGGGACGAGCGAGACGTCGTCGTAAGTGAGTGCTTCAGCCTGGATGCGCAGCATCGGCATACCCGAGATGTGGGGAAGCGCGACATTTTACCCTGATTCTGGCCCGATGGGCAGGGGGCGGATGCGACGCTGTGTCGCGCCCGCGAACAGCGTTCACGTAGTGCCGGGCGGGTCCGGCCGCCGTTTGCAGGGGCCCCTCAGCCGGGCAGAGCCCGGCTCTACGGGGGCGGGGTTTCGTGCAGCCGGGCAGAGCCCGGCTCTACGGGTGCCGCCGTCCGGATCAGAAGGCTTCTGCCGCCTCGATGGTGTTCTGCATCAGGGTGGCAACGGTCATCGGCCCCACGCCGCCCGGGACCGGGGTGATCCAGCTGGCGCGCTCGGCAGCGGCCTCGAAGCCGACGTCACCGACCAGGCGGCCGTCGTCCAGGCGGTTGATGCCCACGTCGATGACCACTGCGCCCGGCTTGACCCACTCGCCTGGCACGATGCCCGGGCGGCCCACGGCCACCACCAGGATGTCGGCATTGCGCACGGACTGCTCCAGCACGTCCTTGGGAGTGAACTTGTGGCAACTCGTGACGGTGCAGCCGGCGATCAGCAGCTCCAGCCCCATCGGGCGGCCAACGTGGTTGCTGACGCCCACGATGGTGGCGTTGCGGCCGCGCACCGGCTGGTCGGTATGGCCCAGCAGCGTCGTGATGCCCCGCGGGGTGCACGGGCGCAGGCCGAACTCGCGCAGGGCCAGGTGGCCGACGTTTTCCGGGTGGAAACCGTCCACGTCCTTGCGCGGGTCGATGCGGTGGATCAGGCGGCTGGCATCGGGGATGCCCGGCAGCGGCAGCTGCACCAGGATGCCGTGGATCTTCGGATCGGCGTTGAGCTGGTCGATCAGGGTCAGCAGCTGGGCTTCGGTGGTCCCGGCCGGCAGGTCGTAGTCGAACGCCTCGATGCCGACCTTCTCGGCGGCCCGGCGCTTGTTGCGCACGTACACGGTCGAGGCCGGGTCGCCCCCGACCAGCACCACCGCCAGGCCGGGCCGGCTGCCACCGGCGGCCAGGCGCGCGTCCACGCGCACCTTCAGGCTGTCCAGCAGGTCTTCGGCGATGCGGCGTCCGTCCAGGATGCGGGCGGAATGGCGGGGGGCGGAATCGTTCATCGAATGCGGGGGCATGGCGGCGGCGGGGAACGTATTGTCCCTGATTTGCCCGGATCGCGTCGCCCAGCCGCCGGCCGGCTCCGCAACGCCACCGATTGTCCCGGAAGTCGCCCATCGGCCGGCACTACCGATCGCGCGTCATTCCTCTTCGGGTACCTCGTCCGCATTGAGGGTGCGTGCCTTGCGCCTGGGCGCGGTGAACGGGGTCGGCGTGGGCACGCCGGGCAGCGCGGTACCGAACACCATGTGCGCGCCGGCGCGCAGGTCGCCACCGGCCATCTCCAGCTCGAAACGCTCGGCGTCGCGCTGACGGATCTGCTCGGCGATGTCGCGCGCGTCATCTTCCTCCGCGCCCAGCTCGACCAGCGCGGCCTGGCCGAACAGCAGCGCCGATTCGAAGGTCTCACGGATCTGGAAGTCCACGCCGGCATGGATCAGCCGCAGCGAATGCTCACGGTCAAACGACCGCACCAGCAGCTTGGCCTGCGGGAACTGGTGGGCCACCAGCTCGACGATGCGGTCCGCGTCCTGCGCACTGTTCACGCACACCGCAATGGCACGCGCGGTGGCCGCGCCGGAGGCGTGCAGCACATCCAGGCGGGTGCCGTCGCCGTAGTAGATTTTGAAGCCGAAGCGCTCTGCGTTGTGGATCATGTCCACATCGTTGTCGATGATGGTCACGTCCACGTCGCGCGCCAGCAGCGACTGGCTGGCCACCTGGCCGAAGCGGCCAAAGCCGATCAGCAGCACGCTGCCGGACAGGCCGTCGGCCGCTTCCACGCCGTCCAGCGACACCGCACGGGCCGGCATCAGCGTGTCGTGCAGCAGCACGAACAACGGGGTGAGCGCCATCGACAGCACCACGATCGCGGTGAGGTTGGCGTTGACCTCCACGCCGATCACGCCGGCAGCCGCGGCGGCCGAGAACAGCACGAACGCGAACTCGCCGCCCTGCGCCATCACCACGCCACGATCCAGCGCCTGGTGGTGGTCGCTGCCCAGGATGCGCGCCACGGTGTAGATGCACACTGCCTTGGCCAGCATCAAGGCGAGCACGCCGGAGAGGATCAGCGGCCAGTTGTTGGCCACCACGGTCAGGTCCAGCGCCATGCCCACGCTGAGGAAGAACAGGCCCAGCAGAATGCCGCGGAACGGCTCGATGTCCGCCTCGATCTGATGACGGAAAGTGGATTCGCTGAGCAGCACGCCGGCCAGGAACGCGCCCATCGCCATCGACAATCCGCCCAGCTGCATCAGCAGCGCGGCGCCCAGCACCACCAGCAATGCGGCGGCGGTCATGACTTCGCGCGCCTTGGCGGCGGCCAGGATGCGGAACAGCGGATTGAGCAGGAACCGCCCTACCAGCACCAGGCCAACGATGGCACCGGCAGCGATGCCGACGCTGACCCAGCGCGACGCACCGCCCACCTCGGCATGCACCGGCGCCATCAAGGCGACCACGGCCAGCAACGGCACGATCAGCAGGTCTTCGAACAGCAGGATCGACACGATCTTCTGGCCCGACGGCAGCGCGATGTCTCCACGTTCGGCCAGCAACTGCATCACCACCGCGGTGGAGGTCAGCACGAAGCCGGCTGCACCGATGAACGCCACCGGCAGCGGGAAGCCGAACAGCATGCAGACCCCAGTGAGCACCGCGCCGCAGACCACGATCTGCAGGGTGCCCAAGCCGAAGATTTCCTTGCGCAGACTCCACAGGTGCGACGGCCGCATTTCCAGGCCGATCACGAACAGGAACATCACCACGCCCAGTTCGGCGGTATGCAGGATCGCCTGCGGATCGGAGAACCAGCCAAACCCGAACGGACCGATCGCCAGACCGGCGGCGAAGTACCCCAGCACCGAACCCAGCCCGAGCCGGCGGAACAGCGGCACCATCACCACCGCCGCGCCAAGCAGCGCGACCACTTTTACCAGCTCACTGGCCCCTGCTTCCACCGCCATGCGGATGTTCCCCGGACTACCTAGATGCCCCCACGATAGGGCAAAGCGTTTGCACGCAATAGCGCGCGGGGTGCGTTGATTTGTACTAAAAACAGAACAATGCCCCGCATGGATGGCAGGATCATCCTATCGACAGCGCTGCCGGCGATTGACCAGCCTTCAGACGCTGCTGCAGAACGCGGCGTAATCGATGTACCCGGGAAACGCACGGCCCGGCGCGCACAGCGGGCAGTCGGGGTCCGGTGGCAGCCGTGTTTCGCGGAAGCGCATCGCCAACGCGTCGAACGACAGCAGCCGGCCGACCAGGGAGTCGCCGATGCCCAGCAGGAGCTTCAGGACCTCGGTGGCCTGCAGCAGCCCGACCATGCCCGGCAGCACCCCGAGCACGCCGGCCTCGGCGCAGTTCGGCGCAGAACCGGGCGGCGGCGGCTCCGGGAACAGGCAGCGATAGCACGGTGCGACGCCCCGCTGGCGGCCCGCGTCGAACACGCTGACCTGGCCGGTGAAGCGCTCCACCGCGCCGTAGACCAGCGGGATGCCGTGGCGGATGCAGGCATCGTTGAGCAGATAGCGCAGCGGGAAATTGTCCGAACCGTCCAGCACCACGTCCACCCCGTCGAGCAGCGCATCAACTGTGGCGGACGTCACCCGCAGCTGTACCGCGTCCACGTCGAGATGGGGGTTGAGCGCCAGCAGCCGTTCGCGCGCGGACAGCACCTTGGGCGTGCCGACGCTGGCATCGGTATGCAGAATCTGCCGGTGCAGGTTGCTGCGCTCGACCACGTCGTCATCGGCGATGCGCAGGTGCCCAACCCCGGCGGCGGCCAGGTAGAAACTGGCCGGCGCGCCCAGCCCTCCGGCCCCAAGCACCAGCACGCGCGACGCCAGCAGCCTGCGCTGCCCGTCGACTCCCACCTGCGGCAACAGAAGGTGGCGCGAATAGCGCTCGTTGAAATCGCGCTCGGCATCGCTCTGCAGCGGTTGCACCAGCGGCAGGCCGTCGGCACGCCAGGCGGCGGTGCCGCCGTGCACGGAGGCGATACGGGTATAGCCGAGACCAGCCAGGGTGGTGGCGAGGTCCAGGGAGCGCCTGCCGCTTTGGCAGATCAGCACGACCTCGCGGTCCAGTACCGGCAGGTGCGTGGCCGGTGCGCGCTGAAGGTCGCCCCGGGCGATGCCAAGCGCGCCTTCGGCCATGCCGGTGGCGCGCTCATGCGCGTCGCGGACGTCGATCAGCAGTGCGCCGTGGGTGAGGCGTTCGCGGGCCTGGGCGGGGGTGATCTCGGGGACAGTGCTCATCTGTGCATTATCGCGCAGACCTCCCGGTGCAGTCGGGTCCTGCCGCGCCGTGCGCGGTTTGCCGGCCAGCGGCCCGCCCCAACCCTGGAATGCGGAAGAGCCGGCTTGCGCCGGCTCTTCATTGCATCACTTGCCTTTGACGTGCTTGATCAGGCGACGCTTGCGCTTGATCTGACGTTCGGTGAGCACGTTCTTCTTGCCTTCGTAGGGGTTTGTCCCCTCGCGGAAGATGAACTGCACCGGGGTACCGACAAGTTTGAAGCGCTTCCGGAAGAAGTTCTCCAGGTAGCGCTTGTACGACTCCGGCAGATCCTTCAGGCGCGTACCGTGCACGATGAAGGTCGGCGGATTGGAGCCGCCCGGATGCACGTAGCGCAGCTTGGACACGTGGCCGCGGATGGCCGGCGGCGGGTTGGTCTCGTAGGCCATCTCCAGCGCCTTGTTGACCTCACTGGTGCTGAACTCGTGCGTGGCCGACGCATGGGCGGCATGGATGCAACGGAACAGCTCGCGCAGTCCCGAGCCATGCTTGGCCGAGATGCGCACCACTTCGGCCCACGGCACGAAGCCCAGCTTGCGCGACACCAGCGCTTCGGCCTGCTCGCGCTGGTAGTCGGTCAGCCCGTCCCACTTGTTGATCGCCACGACCAGGGCGCGGCCGGCATCAAGCACCGCACCCAGGACGCTGGCGTCCTGGTCGGTCACGCCTTCGGCGGCGTCCAGCATCAGCACGGCCACCTGGCACTGCTCGATCGCCTGCAGCGTCTTGATCACGCTGAATTTTTCCACCACCTCTTCCACGCGCGCCTTGCGGCGCAGGCCAGCGGTGTCGATCAGACGGTACTCGCGACCATCGCGCTCCATGTCCACCGCGATCGAATCGCGGGTGGTCCCGGGCACTTCGGAGGCGATCATGCGCTCCTCGCCCAGCAGGCGATTGACCAGCGTCGACTTGCCCACGTTCGGACGGCCGACGAAGGCAATGCGGATGCGGTTCGGGTCGTTGTCCAGCGTTTCGGTGGTGCCTTCCTCCGGCAGCCGCTCGACGACTTCATCGAGCAGATCGTCCAGGCCCTGGCGATGCGCAGCCGACACGGTCAGCATCTCGCTGAAGCCGTAGCGGGCGAACTCCGAACGCACCGTGTCCTCATGCGTACCGTCGATCTTGTTGATCAGCAGCAGCGTCGGACGCGACAGTTTGCGCAGCCAGGACAGGATCTCGTCATCCAGGGCGGATGCGCCTTCACGGGCATCGACCACGAACAGGATCAGGTCCGCCTCGGCGGCGGCGGCGCGGGCCTGGCGGGCGGTAGCACCGGCCAGACCTTCTTCTTCACCGGCGATACCACCGGTATCGACCACCAGGAACGGGTGGTCTTCATTCAGACGACAAACACCGTAATTACGGTCCCGGGTCACGCCGGGCTGGTCATGGACCAGCGCATCGCGCGTACGGGTGAACGCATTGAACAGCGTGGACTTGCCGACATTCGGCCGTCCAACCAGGGCGACCAAGGGCAGCATCGCGGTAACTCCTTATTGTGCCAACCGGAATGCGGTCAGCTTTCCATCAACGTTCTGCACCAGCAGAATCCCATCGGCAGCTACCGGCTGCGCCAGCAAGGCGTCGCCGCCACTCTTGGCGCGCGCCGCGAACTCACCATTGTCGGTACGCAGCCAGTGCAGGTACCCCTTGTAGTCACCGACCACAACGTAATCCCCCTGCACGACCGGACCGGTCAGCGAGCGACGGGCCAGGCCGGTCTGCGACCACATGGCCGAGCCGCTGGCCTTGTCCAAGCCGAACACGCCGCCCTTGTTGTCCGAGACGAATACATTGCCCGAGGTCACCGCCAGCCCACCCGCGCCGCCGTGATCGCGCGACCACAGCGGACGGCCGGTCGGGCCTTCGATCGCCATCGTCTGGTTCTTGAAGCTGTTCACGAACAGGGTGTTGCCATCCAGCACCGGCGCGCCATCGACGTCGGCCATGCGCTCCAGCTCGGTGCGGCCTTCCGGGGTACCCACCATCTGGTCCCACACGGTGCGGCCGTCCTGCATGGCCAATGCCGCCACGCTGCCATCGTCGTTGCCGATGAACAGCACGCCCGGACCGGTCACCACCGGCGCGTTGCCGCGCACGGTCAGTGCCGGCAGCTCGCGCGGGTTGAACCAGCGCTGGGTACCGTTGCCGGCATCCAGGGCGGTCACGCGGCCATCGTTGCTGCGCACAAACACCATGCCCTGGCCCACGGCCGGCGCGGAAATCACTTCACCCGGCACCTTGGCGCGCCACTTCTCGCTGCCATCGTTGGCGTCCAGCGCGATCACCTGGCCGTCCAGCGTGCCGATCACCACCAGGCCTTCGCCGACACCCGGGCCGCCAGACAGGCGCAGCTTGGGCTTCTTCTTTTCCTTGGCCGGCTCGTAGGTCCAGACCTTCTTGCCGGTCTGCAGATCGATCGCATGCACGCCACCGGAAATGGCGGCCGCGTAGACCCGACCATCGGCAACTGCCGGGCCCTGGCGGACGCCGATGCGCTTCTCGCCCTTGCCCACGTTGACCGACCACAGCTTGTCGACCTTGACGGTCGGCTCGAACTTCACCAGTTCCGCCGGTTCCAGCGCCTTCTTGGCCGCCGCGTCCTTGCCGGCGAACCAGCCCTTGACGGTGGAGCAGCCCGACAGGGCCACACCCAGCAGGACTACCGTGGCAACGCGCTTGATCATGACCATCTGGTTCATTACACCGACTCCGCAGGATCGGTGACGGTGCCACCGGCATCCATCACTTTGGTTTCCAGCAGACGCCGCTGCGGCGCTGCCACGTCCAGCGTCTTGAGCGCCTTCTCATACTGTTCGCGGGCCGCATCACGCTTGCCCTGCACCATCAACGCGTCACCGTGGATCTCCAGGCTGGCGCTGTCGGCTGCGCTGCCCAGCAGCTTGATCGCTTCATCGCTTTTGCCGGTTGACACCAGCAGGCGCGCGACGCGCTGGTCGATCACCGGCTTGAACTCGGCGTCGGCGCTGATCGCGCGGAGGGTCGCCAGGGCGGCCTCGTCCTTGCCCGCATCCACCTGCGCCTTGGCCAGCTGCAACGCCGCCAGGTCGGCATAGATATTGGCCTTGCCGCCTTCAAGCGTCTTCACGCCCTTGGCCGCCTCGTCCAGATTCTTTTCTTCCAGGCTCTTGAGCACGGCCTGGTAAGCGACGTTGGCATCGGCCAGCGAGTTGCTGTGCCGGGCCTGCCATTCGTTCCAGCCCCAGATGCCGGCGATCGCAATGGCGACACCGGCCAGGATGCTGAGACCATTCTTCCGCAGCCAGCTGCGGACGCGTTCACTTTGTTCGTGCTCGTCGAGCAGATCGTCGATCGCCATGCGTACTCTCGCCCCGCCCGTCAGGAGGAGCTGGTTGAATTGGATTGGGAACGCGACTCAGTGTGAAACCGGAGCCACGGAGCCGTCAGAGGATACCGTAAAGCGTGCCACGTTGGCTCGCTGGTACGGCGAAAGGTCGACGATAGTGCCGCCCTGCTGAACCTCGACCGCCGACGCGTTGCCCAGCACCATGCGGGCCACCTGGCCCGGCGTGAAGCTGCGGGTTTCGCCGGACTTCACCAGCGCCTTCTCGACGGTAGTGCCATCGGGAGCGGCGATATCGACCCAGCTGTCGCCCTTGAACTGCAGGGTCAACGCGCCGGCCGGCGCGGCCGTACTGGCCGGACGCGGCACGGGGGTCAGCGACGCCAGATACGGGGCCGCCGGCTTGGGCGGTTCCGAGCTGACCGGGGCAGGCGCGGCGGGCGGCGTGTCGCCCCCTGCCACGGGAACCGCTGCCGGAATGACATCCAGCGAGGCGGTATTGGGGGTGTTGGCGGTCCCGTCGAAATGGCCGCGGGTGGCAAACCACACCGGCACGGCAAGCACGGCGGTGATGCCGACATAGAGCGCCCGGCGACCGAGGCTCTCGGCGATCCGGCGCGCCCGCGGGGTATGCGTGTGGCTGACCAGCTGCGGCGGCACCACCGGCCCGATATGGGCCTGCTCGAGCAGGTCGTTGATGTCGACCTTGAGCAGACGGGCGTAGCTGCGCAGCTGGCCACGGACGAACACCGGCGCGCCCAGGCGCTGCCATTGCTCCTCTTCGAGCGACCGCACCACCTGCACCGGCATGCGCAGTTGCTGACCCACCGATTCGAGCGTCAGTCCGGCCGCTTCGCGCGCCTGGCGGAGTCGAGCTCCGGACCCGGTCACAGTGTCGAAAGCGTTCACAGTCTGGTCATCAATCACAATGCTTCAACCCCGGGGATTAGGAGCCGCATCCTGCGGAAATTCGTTGCGAATTCGCTGCAGATAGCGACTGGATGCCGCGTTGTCGCCAAGCTGCACCTCGATTTGTGAGGCAAGTTGTAACACGGAACGTGTGGCCGGTGCAGCCGCAAGACGCCGTTGCGAGAAGGCCCGGGCCTCGAAAAAACGCCCGCGGGCGAACTCGCTGCGGGCCATCGACTCCAGCGCATAGGCATTGGTCGGTTCCAGCTGTACCGCGGCGCGGAGGTCACGCTCGGCGCGCTCGGGCTGCCCGGCATCCAGTGCGCACCCCCCGGCATTGGCCAGGGCCGACGCCGGCGTGGCGTACCCGGGGGCGGCCAGGGCTCGATCGAACCACTCCAGGGCGGCGGCGGGCTGGCCGTGGGTGCACAGCCAGGCACCATAGTTGTTCAGGACGTCGCCACGGCTGGGCGCCACGTCGGCGGCCTTGCGGTAGTGGCTGCCCGCAGCGACGTCATCGCCCCGGCTGCTGGCGATCTGGGCGAGCAGCATGTACGCCTCGGGACGCGACGGGTCGATCTTCACTGCCGCCCGGGCCTTCTTGTCGGCCACATCCAGGCCGCCGGCGCGCAGCGCCTCGGAGGCCAGAACGACCTGATCCTGGTAGCCGACCCGCTTGCGGGTGGCGGGGTCGTCGCGGACTTCATAGACCGGCGCGACGGGCAACTGCCCGGCCGGGTGTCGGGCGCCATGTCTGCCGCAGCCGGCCAATGCCAGCGCGCAGAGAACAACGGCTGGCAATCGGCAATCAGGCAGCGGCATCCCGGTCTTTCCCGTCCTGCAGCAATGTCTTGTTGAATTCCGCCTGGCGGCGCGTGCGATCCATCACCTGCCCCTTGAGCTGGCCACAGGCGGCATCGATGTCGTCGCCGCGGGTGCGCCGGACCATCGTCAGTACCTGGGCGTCGAGCAGGATCTTCTGGAACGCGCGGATCTCCGTCTCCCCGGAGCGCTCGTAGCGGGTACCCGGGAACGGATTGAACGGAATCAGATTGACCTTGCCAGCGTGCGAGGTCTGCACGGCATTGTCGAACTGCCGCATCAGCCGCGCCAGCTGACGCGCATGCTCGGGCTGGTCGTTGATGCCCTTCATCAGGGTGTATTCGAACGTCACCGACTCACGGCGCTTGTTGGCGCGCAGATAACGCGCACAGGACGCCATCAGGTCGACGATCGGGTACTTCTTGTTGAGCGGAACCAGCGTCTCGCGCAGCGCATCGTTCGGCGCATGCAGCGACACCGCCAGCGACACATCGCTTTCGGCCGACAGGCGGTCGATCTGCGGCACCAGGCCGGAGGTCGACAGGGTCACGCGCTTGTTGGCCAGGCCATAGCCCAGATCGTCGCGCATCACGCTCATGGCGCGCACGACGTTGTCGAAATTCATCAACGGCTCGCCCATGCCCATCATCACCACATTGGTGAGACGACGCTGCTTGTGCGGAATGTTGCCCAGATGGCGCGCCGCCACCCACACCTGGCCGATGATCTCGGCGGTGGACAGGTTGCGGTTGAAGCCCTGGGTGGCCGTCGAACAGAAGGTGCAGTTCAGCGCGCAGCCAACCTGCGAAGACACGCACAGCGTGCCGCGGTTCTTGTCCGGGATGTACACCGCTTCGATGGCGTTCTTGCCATCGGTGCCCATCGCCAGCAGCCACTTGTGGGTGCCATCGGCGGAGGGCTTGTCGAACACGATGTTGGGAACGCGGACCTCGGCATGCTGCTGCAGCTTGGCGCGCAGCGCCTTGCCAAGGTCGGTCATCTGATCGAAATCGGTGACGTAGTGGTGGTGGATCCACTTCATCACCTGGTGGGCACGGTAGCGCGCTTCGCCGAGGGTCTCGGCGAAGAAGCGCTCCAGACCCTCGCGATCGAGGTCGAGCAGGTTCTGCTTGGCCACAGCCGGACCCGGGACGAGTACGGATGGGATGGCGGTAGGCTGTACGACCTCGTTCACGGCATCACTCTCAGCGCGAAACGACGTCGGTCGCGGCGAAGAAGTAGGCGATTTCGATCGCGGCGTTCTCGACCGAGTCCGAGCCGTGGGCGGCATTGGCATCGATGGATTCGGCGAAGTCGGCGCGGATGGTGCCTGCAGCGGCTTCCTTCGGATTGGTGGCGCCCAGCAGGTCGCGATGGGCCAGCACGGCGTTCTCGCCTTCCAGCGCCTGGATCATCACCGGGCCGGAGATCATGAACTCGACCAGCGCGTTGAAGAACGGACGCTCGCGGTGCACGGCGTAGAAGCCTTCGGCTTCGCGGCGCGACAGCTGCTTGTACTTGGCAGCCACGACCTTGAGCCCGGCCTTTTCGAAGCGGGCGTAGATTTCACCGATGACGTTCTTGGCGACGGCGTCCGGCTTGATGATGGAAAGGGTGCGCTCCAGCGCCATGGGAAGTACTCCGTTGGGCGGGCCACTGATCGGCCCGAGTTTAGCATGAAAAAAACCCGCGTCAAAACGCGGGCTTAGCCTGATATACGTGAGGCGATTCTAACGTGTAACCCGGCGCCGCGGTAGTGCCGGGCCCCGCCCCGCCCCCCCTTGAACCACAGGCCGGCCCGTCGCGTTCAGCGTGATGGAAAGGCAAAGGCGTCGCCGGACAGGGGGTTGACCGGGATGAACGGATGCCCACCCCCATTGTGCGTCGCACAATGCCAGCGTGCGGCCATCGGTCTAGTATCAAACAATCGTTTGATTGAACCTGCCCCGCCTCATGGCCAAACCCGCTCACTTCTCCACCAAGGACCGCATTCTCGGCGCCGCCGAGGAGCTGTTCGCCCAGCACGGTTTTGCCGGCACCTCGCTGCGCCAGGTCACCAGCCAGGCCGACGTCAACATCGCCGCGGTCAACTACCACTTCGGCTCCAAGGAAAACCTCGTCAACGAGGTGTTCCGGCGTCGCATGGATGAAATGACCGCCGCCCGCCTGGCGCAGCTGGAGGCGGCCCGTCGCGAGTCCCCCGGTGAACTGCGCCCGGTGCTGGCCGCCTTTGTCGAACCGGCCCTGGCAATGGCCCAGGACCGCCAGACCGGCGGCGCGTTCGTCCGCGTGATCGCCCGGGCCTACGCCGAGAAGAACGACAACCTGCGCAAGTTCCTCTCCGACCACTACGGCCACGTCCTGCGCGACTTCGGCAAGGCGATTGCCGCCTGCGTCCCCGGCCTGAGCAAGGAAGAGCTCTACTGGCGCCTGGACTTCCTGGCCGGGTCGCTGACCTACGCGATGGCCGACTTCGGCCTGATCAAGCGACCCGCCGGTGTCACCGAAGCCGCGCATCGTGCCCATGCGGCACGCGAACTGATCCACTTCGCCGAAGCCGGGTTCCGCGCCAGCGCAACCCGCGATGCTTCGACGACGCCTCTTTCCACCCCGTAGCGCCGGGCGCTCCCCGGCTGCCAGACCAACAAAGGCATAACGACATGTCCAATTCCCTGCTAGTCCGCCGCGCCGCCGTGTTGGGTGCCGGTGTCATGGGTGCCCAGATCGCGGCCCACCTGACCAACGCCGGCGTCGATACCGTGCTCTTCGACCTGCCTGCCAAGGAAGGTCCGGCCGACGGCATCGTGCTCAAGGCCATCGGCAACCTGGGCAAGCTCAGCCCTGCCCCGCTCGCCAGCAAGTCCTACGCCGAGGCGATCACCCCGGCCAACTACGAGACCGGGCTGGAGCAGCTGAAAGACTGCGACCTGATCATCGAGGCCATCGCCGAGCGGATGGACTGGAAGCAGGATCTGTACAGGAAGATCGCTCCGTTCGTGGCCGATCACGCCGTGCTGGCCTCCAACACCTCCGGCCTGGGCATCAACAAGCTCGCCGATGTGCTGCCCGAGCAGCTGCGTCACCGCTTCTGCGGCGTGCATTTCTTCAACCCGCCGCGCTACATGCACCTGGCCGAGCT
>NZ_JBMWDP010000059.1:0-14302 GCF_049545505.1 Stenotrophomonas sp. NPDC077421
CTATCAGCACCAGGTCATAGAGCGGAGCCAGGATCGGCAGCAGGTGCCGCAGCCGCAGGCGCCCATCCGGCGCGTGCAGCAGCAAGGTGTTCAACTCGCCCCGGTGGTCGTTGGACAGCACCAGGTCCAGGCCCGTGATGATCGTGCGGGACACGAGCTGGCCGAGGTCACGCTCGTTGAAGGCCAGCAACTCGTAGATGCCGCCAGGCGCGCGGTGGCCCAGTTCGTAGTAGGACGACAAGGTGGGCTGCACGTCGAGATCGATCAGCAGCACGCGCAGCCCCGCATCGGCGACGAGCCCGCCCAGGTTCGCGGCCGTGGTGGTCTTGCCGACGCCACCTTTCGTTGAAATGATGGATACGACCTGCATGGCGTTCTCCGTGTGAGGATGGAAGGTCCGCGGGAGAACGGGTCAGGCCCGGTTGTTGACGCGCTCGGCGATCCACTGGTCGATTTCGATGGAATCCCAGCCGACGGCACGCACACCCAGGCGCAGCGCCTGCGGGAACTGGCGCTTCTTCATCAGGTTGTAGATGTGGGCACGTTTGAAGCCGGACTTCGCTTCGACTTCTTCCAGGCGCAGGATGCGGCGCTCGTTGGGCGGCAGTACAGGTGTTTGCGACATGGCGGTCACTCCTGAACGCTCAGTGGCGTTTGTTGGCGTGACCTCTATTCAATAGACACGGCTGCGGAAAGACATTGCAAATGCAATCTCCGCGATTGCACATACAAGCTGGAAATCCTCAGAGCGTGGCGCTATGCAGCCGGCGCCTGGCCGTGGCGAACTTGCCGTTCAATGTCCGCTCGGCGATACCCATGACGCCGTGGTGATGGGCGACCAGTGCGCTGACCACGGCCTCCTGCGTCTTGAAGCTGGAGTACGGCGTGCCCGATGGCGACTGGCCGAGCATCAACTCCAGCATGGCCCCGATGATGTTCAGGTAGGTGGCCTCGGCCCGATCGCTGATCGGGCACTGCGCGCAGGCGGGGATCACCGTGGATTGCTTGAGCAGCGCATTGTGTTTGTCCTGCAACTCGCGAAGTTGGCGTCTGGACTGCTCCAAGGCGGATTTCAGCGCCAACTGTTCGACCAGCATGGCTTGCCCGGTCTCCAGCGAGATGACCGGATGGGCGATGCGTTCGCTGCGCGAGAATAGAAAGCCTGGCCGGTGCTCGGGGTAGTGCTGGTGCATCCAACGCTTCAGATCGACGTGGCGAACGGTGAGATCAGGGGAGTCGATCAAAGCGGGATCATGTGTCGTGATGCCGTTCTCCCCGAACGGCAACTCCCCGTTAAGGATTCCATCGTAGATGCGGTCGGTGTACAGGCGAAGCTCGCTCCAACGGGGACAATCTAACGACTTCGGTAGGTTCCTTGGCGACGAGATCGAGGCCAGGACAAGATGTTTGAACCGCAGCAACCCGGCCCACCTGATGGAGGCTTCAATCGGGCGATAGAACACCTTGGTTAGAGGTGGTTTGTCGTACATGCTCCCATCTCCTTCTAGGAGAACTACATAGCGACTCCTTTGGTGCCAACCTCATGGTCGGCCTCTGCAGAAGCGAGATCCGAGATCCGCTTGTTCATGGTCTTAATTGCGTCTCTACGGTTCGCGTTGCTGGTAGCCGGCGCGTGTTCGATGTGCAAAAATCTATTGGTCAAGTGAAGGCCGAGCATCGGGAAGCAAGCCCGACAGTGACGCTCACGCTATCAGGGTCGTAAGAAGTTGCGGCCTCTGCAAAACCGCCTGGGTATGACCTGATATGCCAGCGGTCTCAAGGGATGCGAAGAGGGCGCAATCCCCATCCAACGTCCAGTCAGACGCAGCGAATCCGCTCCCGTCATTCTTATCCTGGCATCCTGATATACCCATAAAGAATCGCGCGCCTACCCATCATGGCTAGGGTGTGCGTTCCTTTGGCGCGGCCTGCTCCGGTGAGTGCCACAGTGCGCCGGTGCGTGTACTTCCACGGTGGCATCCGAACTGCGCCGAGATCGGCGACATCGGAAGGCTGCTAGCTGGTCGGCATCGCATTCGATGTGGAAGCAGAGAACTGGTGTGGCGAGTTCGAGGCCGTCCGTATGGCGATGTTGCCGAATGCGGCTCCGGTGCGGAGTGCACGTCTCTGGACGTCGTTGGATTTCTTTGGACGAACTTGTTGCCGGGGACGAAAAACAAGGCTACAATTGAGGTCTTCGCTAGCCACCTCAGCGAAGAAAGTGTTTGGGAAACAACGACTTAGCGTCCTAGTACACGTCTCTTTTCCCGCTCCATATTTCGACAGGGCCCCCTTGGGGCCTTGTTTTTCTCCGCGGTGGCACGCGGGCATCCCATGCGACGCCGTCGCGGCAGATGTGAAGCAACGTGTGAAAAGGCTGGTGTGTTGCTCGCGGTTTCGGTAACATACGCGCCTGATTTTGCGGGAATAGCTCAGTTGGTAGAGCGCAACCTTGCCAAGGTTGAGGTCGCGAGTTCGAGTCTCGTTTCCCGCTCCAATTATCGATCTACAGAGTTCCAAGGAAGTCTGTGAGTCCTTGAAAAAAGACGCTTCGGCGTCTTTTTTCGTTTCAGCGACGTCTGCCTGAATCCACCCGCAGCCACGAAATTCAAGTGCATTTTCAAGTGCAGCGATTCCGCGTAGCTGTCGTGGTCAACTGATCCCGGACACGACGTCAGGTTTTTTCTCGGCCTGAGCCGGAGCCGGCGCGTCATTGAACCGATGCGGTCGAATCCAGGTGTAGCGATGCATCAGATAATGACTGATGTCCCGCCGCGCTTCCTGGGCTGTCATATCGCCCACGATCGGTATCCATTCAGTTTCAATACTGCGCAGCACACGCCAGCGGCGCATCATCCCGGCAGTTTCCTCGACGACTCATGCTCTGGCGCATGCGGTAACGCCAGAGCCGTTGGCGACACTGGCGACTGCTGTACTGCGGGCCCTGGCCGAATCTGATGCCAATTGTCATGGTTGCCTCAGTATTTCAATATCTGTCTGCTTGATTGAGTTGCTGGACATTATTGGGATGTCATCTGACAGGGCTGTACCGATGTAGTCTCCGCTTGCGAGGCTGATGCCTGCATTCTCCTGTAATGCCTTCATCAGCTCCCATTGACCCAGAACAGGTCGCCGTGCCTGATTACTGGTTTTCCCTCCGCATAGTGTGCTGCTTATCTGCTTGGGGCAGCACTTCGCACCTGCTGTGCCGCTCTTCATGCCATCAGCGACACCGGCCTGGTCGCCTTTCGTGGTCGGAACGAGGCGCGTGTCGAACACCACCACCGGGTTTCCGTTGGCCGCACGGATCTGGCGGTTCCTTCTGCGGTTTGCAGTTCGGCAGTCACGGGGCAGGGCACGGGTGGGGGTGCGCGCGCCGACTCATCAGGGGAAGCGTGCGACAAGAGTTCGCGGGTGGAGGGGCGGCCTTTCGGTCTTCGTGGCGCGTTCGGACGAATGTTGCGAGCGTGAGGTCGGATGCAGGTGGACCATAGCGGACCACGGTGAAAAATTGTTGTTGCCAAGGGCTCCAAATGAGTACATAATCCTGCACATCGAAACGACGCGGTTGTAAAAAACCTCAGTCATTTCAAGGGGATAGAGAGGGGATGACAGTCTCGTGTCCTGCTCCAACTCCCGACCAGGCCCCGTTCTCGGGGTCTTGTTTTATAGGGTCACCGGCCTGGTGGCAGAGTGGTCATGCAGCGGACTGCAAATCCGCGTACGCCGGTTCAATTCCGACCCAGGCCTCCATTTAGATTCAAGCACTTAGCCCGCCGAAAGCGGGCTTTTTGTTTTCCGCAATCCGGAAGCTTTTCCGCAATTACCGCGTCGGCGTCACTTTGGCGCCGCGCCGGTTGCGCGTGTAGTGCTCGGTCATGACCACCGACGAATGTCCCATCTGCTTCTGTGCAGCGCGCACGTCCCCCGAGGATTCGGCCTTGTCGGTCGCCGCCTTGGCCCGCAGATCGCGGAACTGGAGACCGGTCACCCCAGCCACCTCGCAGGCCTTCGCCCACTTCCTGGACATCGCGTTTACCCCGATCGTCCGACCCTGCTCGTTCACGACCAGCCGGGTGCTGTGCACCTTGTAGGCCGACTTTCGGGCCCTGATGCGCCTCAGCAGCGCTTCCAGCTCCCCGCCCACGGTGAACCGCAGCTTCGCCTTGGTCTTGGCCTGCTGGATGTTCAGCACCCCATCGCGCACGTCCATTTCCGAGATCGACAGCACGTCCGAGGGGCGTTGGCCGGTCAGGTAAGCGAGGTCCATCGCGTCCCGCAGGCACGCGTCCGCTGCCTCCCAGATCGCAGCGAACTGGTCGTCTTCCACGTAGGCGTCCCGGCCGACCTCCCTGAATCCCTTGATGCCCGCGCACGGGTTCGGCAGGGCCGTGTAGCCTTTGTCCCGTGCGAAATTCCAGATGTGGGACAGCAGTGCTTTCTCGCGGTTCGCCCGGACGTAGGCGGTGTCCCCCTTCGTGCGCCAAGTCATGTACTGGCGCACGTCCACGGGTTGGATGCGCTCCAGCGGCGCCGGAGGGTCATCGAAGAAGGCCTTCAAGTTGGACACCTCCTTCTGGTTGTCGGCCAGGGTGCGGGACGCCTTGCGCACCGCGACCTCTCCCATATACCGATCAGCCACCATTGCGAACGTCAGCACCGCCGCCTCGGGCAGGTTCGTCTCGTGCTCCAGTTCGGCCCAGCGCTTGATGGCCAGGCCATAGTCAGTGCCCAACGACGTCTCCCGACGCGGCTTCCCGCCGTGGTCGTAGAAGTAGTAGGTCACCTTGCCTCGCTGGCGCGCGCGGAACCGGGGGATTGCCCCCGGCTTTGTCGGTCTCCGTCCCATGTCAGGCTGCCTTGTTCGACTTCCAGGTGCCGGCGGCTGCCGGCGCGGCGCGCTCAGTCTGCTCCAGGCTGGCGCGGATCACCACAGGCCACCCGTGGGCGTCCAGGTAGTGGCGGATGCCGTTGCGCTGCAGAAAAGCGACTTGGCGAGCCTTCTGTGGGGTCCGGCAAAGCTGTCGGACCTCTTCACGCGAGAGGCAGATGTCAACGGCCACTGGCACCCCTTCCTTCGCCCGGCATTTGCAGGCGCAACTGGATCACGTTGGCAGCCGGCGCATCGATCGCGGGCAGGATCTTGCGCGCGCTGCGGGCGGGGCGGTTGATGCGCCGCCACTCGGCGAGTGCTGCGGCGGACTCTGCGTGCCTGCTGGTCGCCCTGCAACGGCATTCGACCAGGTGCCCGCCGCCGGCGGCGAGGCCGCGCAGGTCGTGGATGTGACGCGCGCTGTGACCGGCGGCGCATGCCGGCAGCCCCTCGGGGTGGCTGATGTGTCGCTGGGTCATGGGGTGATCTCCAGATCGATGGGTTTCATGCGACGTGTTCCAAGTCCAGGCCCGGCTGGTGGCCAGCAGTGCCGGCAGTCGGGCTGATCCACAGGCACTCGGTCCGCAGCGTGCAGCCGCGGCCGGCGCTTATCCGCGCTCGGGTCTCTACCCGGCGCCAGTCCTGCAGGGCCGCGTCATATAGGTCCGTCCGGTAGCCGGAGACAACGACCATCCCGCGCAACCCTTTGAGGCAATCCAGCAGCACTTGGTGGTCGGCCTCTGTCATCTCATGCCGGTAATAGCCCGCCTTGCCTGCCTGCATTACCCGGGTGCTGTGCACGTACGGCGGGTCCACGTAGTGCAGGGTTTGGGCGCCGTCGTGCTGGAGCATCACCTCAATCGCCGGCCGGTTCTCGACCAGCACCCCGGAGAAGCGCTCCGCAATCGCGGCCAAGCCGTCAGGGAAGCGCGCCCAGTGGTGCTGCGCGATCCCATAAGCGCGCTGAGAGTCGATACGGAAGCCCGTTTTTCCCTTCGTGGCGCCGGCAGATCCGAACCCCATTTGTGCCCTGATCAACAGCCTGCGAGCCCGCTCAACGGGGTCTGGCGTCGACTCCCACGCCTGTTCAAACTCGGCGCGGGCATAGGGAGTCAGCGCGCAGGCTTCAGCCAGTCGATCGCGCTGGGCTGGATCCTGAAGCACTCGAAAGAAGTTGACCACGTCACCATCAAGGTCGTTGTAGACCTCCGAGTAGCTGCGGGGCTTGGTGAGCAGAACGCCTGCCGCTCCGCCGAATGGCTCGACGTAGGTGCGGTGCGCCGGCAGGTGCTGGTGCACCCAGGGCGAAAGCCGGAACTTGCCGCCGTGGTAGCGGAACGCCGGTGCAGTGATCATGCGAACAGCTCCAGTTGTGCCGGCAATGCCGAGCAGGGCTCGGCAGCCGAAGTGGATACGGGGGACAACGCCGCGCCCGCCCTGCGCCGGGCGTTGCCGGCCCAACACAGCAGCAGGTGAGAGAAGGCGGTGCCGCGGCGAGCGCGGGCCTCGTGGAGCAGCACGCGCGCTGTGTGCCTGGACTGAGTAGCGGGATCAGTCACCCGTCACCTCCGCGCGCTTGAACTCAATGACCCATACCCAGGGGTTGCTGTCCCAGTCGCCGCCGGTGTCGTTCCAGAGGTCGCGGAACTGGATGCGCAGCTCGTCGGCGGCATCGGCCACCTTGAACCTGGTGGTGATGCCTTCCGCGAGGCAGTCCTGCGTGCTGATCGCCTGGAGCCGCTCCACGCGGACGGCGGTGATCTCCAGCACCAGGCGGCAGGCCCAGCGTGGCATGTGGATGCTGGGGCGCCAGCGGCCCGGGCCGCTGCGATCGAATCCCTCGCGGTAGTAGGCGATCTCGCCGCCCATTGGGGAAATGGTCGTGGGCAGTCCACTCCAAGGGCCCCAGCGCTCACCGTCTGCGCGGTGCTGGCCGTGCGTGGGGAAGATGGCGTGCGCCTCCCGCACCCACAGCCGGTCGCCGGGCTGGCCGACGGGGCAGACCAGGGTGTCGCCGGTGCGGGTGTGCCAGATGCAAACCTCCTCGGGCACGAGGTTGCCTTTGCGATCACGCGCGCCATGCCCGCCGGAGGTGCACGCCCCCCATTGGCCTAGCGGGTTGTGGTGAGGCAGCTTGATCGGCCGCCGGGTCTGCGTCTTCGCGCCCGTCAAGATGGCGCGCACCATGTCGCCGTTGAACAAGATGGGACGCTCGCGCATCAGCGGGGCTCCTTGGGCAGCAGGGTGGGGCCACGGCGCATGGGCTTCACTGCGGCCTGCGTGGCGGTGGTGTGCGGGATCGGGCCTGTGTGGCGGTACTCGCGCATTGCGTCGGCCACGAACCGTCCACGCTCGCGGCGCTGCACGACGTACTCGGGGAACGCTTCGCCCGGCAACAGCGCCTGGGCTTCGTCCATGAGCGCGACGAACTTCTGCTGCCATTCGAGGGGCATGGACTGGAGCGTGCGGCGCGGCACGACCAGGTAGCCGGCCCTGCCGAGACCGAACGCTTGCCAGACGGGGCCGTCGCAGTACGGATTGATGGCGTGCTGCTGTTTGGTGTCAGCCATTGGTCGGCTCCTTCTCGGGTCCGAAGAACTCCGCCAAGCCTAAGTAGATGGCCTGGCCCTGCTCATGTGTCATGTCGATGCAGATGCCGCAGCCGGTGAGCTGCAGGTCGAAGGCGTGAGTGTTTACGACGGACGGCGCGCCCTCTTCGCCGGTGATGTCGATGGAGATCTCAGCCATCACTCCACCCCCGGCGCTGCATCGCTCTGGTCGATCAGGGCCAGCAGCCTTTCAGCCTCAGCAAACACGCCGTTCTTCATGGGCGATTCGCCCCTGTGGTGCACAATGGCATTAGCTAGGGCAGCCAGAGCATTGAACTGCCCCATATCCACGGCCTGCGCGGGCGGGGCGGCGTGCTTTGCCATGTTCGTTTCGATGTCGTAAGCGACGCTGAGGCACGACACGCGCCCACTGCCCAGATTCGCCATACGTCGGTAGCTGTCCGCATAGGCCATCAGTGGATTGTCCTGCCCCACCGGCTGGCGGGCGGCGAGGACTTCCCGCAGGAGCGAAGGAAGCTCGGAGTCTTTCAGGAAGTAGGTGCGGGTCTTCCCCGGCAACTGCGCACGCGACAGCGCAGCCTTGAACGTCTGCACCATTTCGTCGGTGACCAACCCATCCCCCTGCTCCTCGCCAACCTGCTTGCCAATCGCGGCGAGGGCGACCGGCTCCGGACGCAGCGCCATCGGCCGCACGAACCACGCATAGGGACCGTCTTCGGTGTCGCCCTTCCATGCCAGGCGCCACTCGCCCTCGGGCGCTTCCGGGTTCCAAGCGCGTAGTTCCTGCCAGTACAGCTCATCGCCATCTTCCATAGCCTCTTCGGTGAAGTCGCCGGCAACGATGTGGAAGTCGAAACCTTGGGCATGGACCAGCTTGTCGAGCGCATCCTCGCGATCGTCAGGCCAGCGGGGGATATCCGGATGGGTGAGGTCGCCATACTCCGAAGGCGCCGGCATGCGGGCCGGAAGGTACAGGCCGCGCCACGGGTCCGCAGGGTCTACAGCCTGCGCCGGCAGCAGCGGAATCGTGTAGCAGCTGGGGCCGTGCTCTTCGATGGTGGCTTTCTCGCGCGCTGTGATGGCGCGGTCGCCGCCGTCCCACCACATGGGTGCAGTTGCCGGGATGTGGCATTTGTCAGTCGTCATGGCGGGCTTCCCTTCGCGTGGTCTTTGATGCGATCGATGAGGTAGGTGGTTTCGGTCCGCCACTTGGCGCGGTCCAGCGGGTTCATGTGCTTCGTGAGGTACTGGAGCTTTTCCAGCGGCTCGATCAGCCACGTCAGGGAGAAGGGCGTGTCCGAGCGGTGGTCGCGGATCTGTGCGTGCGGTTTGCAGTCCGGCCCGGCGAGCCATTCGGTCTCACCGCATTCCAGGCATTGGCCCTCGCCGTTACTACCGGCCGGCCAGCGGTGGTCCTTTTGCTTGCCGGCGGACGGGTGCAGATAGAGCGCGCGGATTTCCAAGTTCCTGCGCCGCCAGTGCATGACGTCGGCCGTTTCGGCCAGTTGCCAGGGCTCGGTGGTGTAGCGCGGCCTGCACTCGTATCGGATCGGCGTCTGCGTGCCGTACAGCTGGGTCATGAACGTTTGCACCCAAAGCTGCACAACGTCTGCCGGCACCGGTTCGCCCGCGGCGCCTGCACGGCGCATGTCGCGCACGGTGGAGGCCACGGTCGGCGCCTCAGCCATCGCGACCGCGCCTCCACGCGTCGGGCACCTGGCTGGCGCAGAGCAGGGCGCCCATGAGCATGTAGACGCCGGTGTCGGTGATGCCTGCCCAGTGCATGGCGCCGGCGACGGCCGCGAGTAGGGCGCAGAGCAGCACCAGGACAGCGGCGCGCCAGTGGCGGATCAGTGCGCGCATCGGATCTGCTCCATGAGGCGTGCGAACTGCTCTTCCTGGCGGCGCAGCGCCCAGTGGAGGCTGGTCCACGCGCCGGCGGCGAAACCCATCACCAGGCCGAAGGAGAAGTCGATGGCGTTCATGCGGCATCACCTCCCGGCACAGGACGGGCGGCTAGGGCGCGCGCTGCCATGCGGTTCTGGACCTCCTTTGAATACCCGGCGCGGACCAGCTGGCCGACAGCGGCGCGGGAATCCCAGCCGCATGCGATGGCCTGCCGGCGAACGGACTGGGCGCGGTAGAACTGCTCGGCGGTCGTGACGCTCACGGCTTCACCTTCCTGGGGCGACTGTTCGTGGCCCCTGGCACCACTGGCGTCCCGGCGTAGTGGATAGACTCGACCTTGTCCGCATCGCTCTTGACCTTGCCGGGAAGGCCATCGGCCTTCCGCCGCTCGTTCTCGAGGCGATCCTGATCCTTCGCCTTTTTGCGCAACTGGGAGTTGGCCGACCGGATGATGTGCTTGTGGTCGTTCGGATAGATCCGGACTTCGCTCGGGCGCTTGTTGGCAGAGTCCATGTACGCGAGCAATTCGCCAACGCGGCGCCGCACGTGCTCGAATCGATCGTCGAGCTTGGGGTGAGTGGCGAGATCGATGGCGATCATGCGGCCACCTCGCTGCCGGTGGCTTGGCGGAGCTCGGCCGCCGCGCGCTGCAGCTCAGTGGCTGCGTCTTCGGCTTCGGCGGCGGTGAGGTAGACGCGGCCAGCGTCGCCGACGTGCATGGCGACCTTGCCGGTTACGGGTTGGGCTTGGACCTGGACGGGTCCGGAAGAGGTGCTGAGGGCCAGTGTGGCCATGCTGATCTCCGTGCCCCGGCCCGGATGGGCGGTTCGTGGGGCGACGGAAGTAGAATCACAAAACGTGATCCTTAAGTCAACACGATATGTGATGTTTAAGCTGGCGTTTTATGAACTGGGCAAAATTCGTTCAGGAAAATTGCCCAGCCCGAGCTTACCGCTGGTCGAACGAGTTGCGGAGGATGCCTGCTTCCTCGAATGAGACGTCGTCTCGGATGCACTCCCGTGCTCTATCAAGATCGCGGTGGAGGGCGATCAATTCGTCATCGCTCAGCTCGTCGATGCCAGCTTTACCCAAAGTGGCTTGGTCGACCAGCAGCTGCATGCCGAAAGGCCGATACATTCTCGCCAGCGACCGGATCATCCGGATATGGCTCTCACGGGCCACTGAATCAAAGCCGGGTGTTGCCGGCTCCGCCACAGACTTAAGCGGTAGGCGCGCCTTAGGCGCTGCGTTGATTCGTTCTACCAACTTGTGCAGCAGCGCTTCCGTTTTGCTCATCTATTCCTTTGCCCCTGTCCTGATCACGCTTATCGCGCCACTTCGCAAAATCCACCAGGTTCCGTTGATCGGCCGGGCGGTCGTCCGCCGCAATCCACTCGTACACGTCTGCAAACAGGTCGGCCTCGGTTTCGAATTCGACGGCCTTGCCGAGTGTTGCGAACGCGTCGACCAGGAAGCGGTACGTGCTGGCGAGGATGGCAGGATCGGGTCGCGCGGAATGAGACGCCGGCGCTTCACCGAAGAGAGAGGCAACAGACACGCCCAGTGCTTTAGCCAGTAGTGGGACCTCGGAAACCTTGGGTTCGCGCGCGCTGGGGGCTGACGACTCGTAGTTCGCGATGCGGCTTTGGCCCGACCAGCCGCAGGCTAACGCCAATGCTTCTTGGGTCATCCCACTTCGGAGACGGGCGGCGCGGAGGTTGTCAGAGAAGGCCATTCCGCCATTCTTCACGGTCTGTGATGTTGCGCCAACACAAATCGTGTTGATTGTAGGATCACGATATGTGATGCTACTTGTCATGGACGCACTCGACAAAGCTGTGAAAGCCGCCGGCGGGGTTACTTCCCTGGCCGATTCCTTGGGTGTAGGGCAGAACGTGGTGAGCAATTGGCGGAAGCGCGGCCGCGTGCCGCCAAGCCGGGTGATCAAGATCGAGGGGGTTACCGGAGTTTCTCGGCACGAGCTTCGCCCGGACGTGTTCGGTCCTGCAGCCGGGCATGCCGTTTGTCCAGACCCACCCATCACCCAAGTGCTGATCACAAAGCGCGCGCTGCGCGCCCGCCTTGGCCTGGCCACTGACGCCCATCTGGCGAAGGTGTTGCAGCTTCCGGTGGAGCAGGTAGAGGCCTGGCCGGAAGACCAGAGCGTCCCGGCGCTGCCGCAGGTGATGAAGCTGCTTGGGGTGCAGGAGCAGGCACCGGCCGTCGCTGCTCCCGAAGACCCCGACGCAGGCCGAATCGATCTCGACGTCCACGCCGCCTAACTGGCCGTCCCTGGCCTTCGTCCCTGAATTGATTTCGTCCATAGCGCAGATGGTGCGCCACCCGGGCCCGGCCCGAAACCTTGAAACACCCGTCTTCCCAAGGTGACCCATGACCTGCCGTACTTCCTCCATTAACTGGCTCGACTGCCTCTACAACGCCGTCCGCAAGACGCCGGGCGGTGTGATCGAGGCCGCCAAGTGGCTGACCGACCGCCGCGGCAAGTCCATGCACCCCGAGACGCTGCGCGCCAAGCTCAACGGCACGGAAGGTGAGTCGGTGACCATCGAGATCGCCGAGCTGCTGACCGAGTGGATGCAGCAGAAGGCCGGTGGCGGCGACTACGCCCTGGAATGGATGCGGGCTCTGGCCGGGCAGTTCGGCATGGCCGTGGATCTGGTGCCGCCAGCGCCCGAGGGCGGTTGGGCCGACGAGATCGGGGCGGTGCAGCTCAAGCTGCTGGAGATCACCACGCGGGTGGGGCGCCTCACCGGCACGGCCGTGGATGCGATGGAAGACCGCCGGATCGACAGCGACGAGGCCGCGCTCATGGTCAGCGAGGCGCGCGCGCTGCGCACGATGGCGCACCGCCTGGAGCGCAACGTTGCGCGGGCTGCAGGGAAGGGGAGGGCGACCCGATGAACCACCCGGCGCGTGCTACCGATGTGGGCACCAGCCACGAGGCTGCCCTCCACCTCATCGCCAGCGGTCAGCAGGCCATCCAGCAGGACCGTGCCGCGAAGGCGGTCCAACAGTGCCCCGGCCTGACGAGCATGGAACTGGCGCGCGCGACGGGCCACGACCGCTACATGCTGGCCCGCCGCCTGCCTGAGTTGCTGGAGAGCGGACGCGCGTGGCGCGGCCCGAAGAAGCCGTGCGAGGTCAGCGGCCGCAGCGCCTGCACCTGGTGGCCGGTGGCCCCCGGCGACAACTACAGCCTGGCGGTCTGAGCTATGTCCACGATCATCATGAGCAGCTGCTGGCCGTTGCAGGGCTTGAGCGTCACCCAGAAAGCGGTGCTGATTTCGCTGGCAGATCAAGCCAACGACGACGGCGTGTGCTGGCCGGCCATCGGAACCATCGCGAAGCGCTGCTGCATGTCGGCGCGCGCTGTCCGCAGCGCAATGGACCATCTTGAGGTCGTCGGGCTGCTTTCCCGCGAGCGCCGGTTCAACAGCAGCAACGTCTACGTAGTCACCCCGAGCAACTTCAACGCTGCCGTCGCCAGCACCAAGGGCAAGCGGAAGGCAGCGAAAACCGGGGGTGCACCGGGCGCAGGTGATGCGCCCGATGCAGGGGGTGCGCCCGGTGCAGGGGGTGATGCGCCCGATGCAGGGGGTGAGGCAGCGGGCGCAGGTCTGGAGGTGCGCCCCGTGCCGCCTAACCGTCATATAACCCTCATTGAACCGTCAGGAGAACCGTCATCTCCGGCGGGCCTGCCGGCCACGCCGCCGGCAGAGGACACCGAGACGGAACTGCAGGCCGCATGCCGGGCCACCTGGGCGGCGTACGCGGTGGCCTATCGCAACCGCCACGGCGCAATGCCGGTGCGCAACGCGAAGGTCAACGCCAACGTGAAGCAGATCGTGCAGCGTCTCGGCCGCATTGAGGCGCCGCAGGTTGCTGGGTGGTTCCTGCGGGTCAACGAACGGATGGTTGTCCAGGGCATGCACGACCTTGGGCTGCTGCTCGCGCGCTGCGAGGCGTACCGAACCCAGTGGGCCACCGGTCGGCAGGTGACCGAGACCAGCGCCCGCCACACGGACCAGACGCAATCGAACGTCAGCGCGGCGGATGAGGCGAAGGCCCTCCTGCGCCAGGGGAGGGCAGCCCATGCTGGTTGACCACGAACAGGACCATCTGGTGGACCTGCTCATTGCCACCGCAGAGGTGATCGGCGACCAGATGCGCCCGACCACTGCCGCGTACATGGTGCAGGACCTGGCCTGCTACACGATGCCGGTGCTCGAGGCCGCCCTGGCCGGTTGCCGCCGCGAGTTGAAGGGGCGGTTATCACTGGCTGCCGTGCTGGAGCGGATCGACGACGGCCACCCGGCTCCGAACGAGGCATGGGCTGTGGCTATACAAGCGGCTGACGAACGCGCCACGGTGGTCTGGACCACGCTCACGCAGCAGGCATGGTCGACGGCCCTGCCGCTGGTGCTGGTGGGCGACAAGATCGCTGCTCGCCCTGCATTCCTCGAAGCGTACGGCCGGCTGTTGAAGGAGGCGCGCGCTGCCCGCCGGCCGGCCACCTACGCCCCTTCGTTGGGCTTCGACGCGGCTTCTCGCCACGCGGCGCTGTCGGACGCCCTGGCAAAGGGGCTGCTGCAGCACGAGCAGGTGAGCCAGCACCTGGAGCTGGCCGCGCCGTCGCCGACGTTCAACCCCGTGGCGCTGCTCGCGGGGAAGGTGGAGGCATCGCCTGGGGCGAGCGAGAAGACCCGGGCGCGGCTGGCGGAGCTGGCACGGGAGCTGGCCGCCTGATGCGCTCGGACAACAACCAGCTGGACATCTTCGACCACGATCCGCGTCTGCAGGCGCCTCGGCTGGCCAAGGCATACCGCGCGTCCGCTGATGAGGCGCTGAAGCAGTTCCAGTTCAGCGCAGCAGTTCGGCAGGAGCGACACGACTACTACCTGGCCGAGGCGCAACGCATCGAGGCCGAGAT
>NZ_JBMWDP010000060.1:0-11433 GCF_049545505.1 Stenotrophomonas sp. NPDC077421
CGAACTCCAGGTGGCGCCAGTAGTGCGCCCAGCCCGTCGTTTCGTAGACCTTGCCAACACGCCGCATGCGCTGGTTGCGCTTCGTGTTTGAGTACCTCGCCTTACGGCCGACCCGTACTCCGACCGTGAAGTACTCCCCATCCGTGCCCACCCCTGCCCGACGGCGGTTCTTGGCGTTGGCCCTCCGAACAACAATCTCACCGGCAAGGAAGCCCGACCGCTTCGCAACGCGATTTCGAGCCTCATCGCGGATGATGTTCCCTGCCTTGCGCATACCAGTGCGCAGGGGTTTCCCACGGACGTCATCCGGCAACCCGCGCAGGGTATCCAGCAGCCCCTTCAAGCCATGCAGCACCAGGTCTTCAGCCATCAGCGACCCCTGCATCCACCATCAGCGTCAGCCACTGCCGCGCGGTCGGGTCCGGGAGCACTGCGCGGATGGCATACGCCTGTCCATCGAACATAACGCGCATCGAGGACAGAACGCCAGGGATGTATGGGATCTCCATGCGGGCAGTGACCTCGCCATGCTCGGCGCTTGCCGCCGTGAACTCGCGCCCCGATAGCGGAACCACCTCCGCTGGCAGATCCTTCTGCCAGTCCTTCCACACTCTGGTGTCGCCGCCCAGGGGAAGGCGGACTGCCTCGTGGTTCTGCAACGTGATGCGATGCCTGTATTTCCCGGCGCGCCTCACGGCAACACCCGGCGATACGGGAACATGAGGCGGTCCACAGTCGGGTTCTCCACGGGGATCGTGCCGGTGATGCTGGCCTCGCGGTTCGCGTAGAGGTCGCCAAGCAGCAGCAGCACCGCAGCCCGCAGCGGGCCCGGTAGCGGCCCCGGCGTAGTGGTGAACGTCACCGGGTATGCGCCAGCCTCGCTGACCAGCACGGCTGGCTCAATGGGCAAGGGTGTGCGCCCATCGCCGACCGGCGTCCATTCGTAGGTCGCGGCGGCCAGCGCGTAGCCCGTAGTCCGCTCCACTGACTCCCGCGCCGCGTTGATGAAGGCGCCTATCAGTGCGTCGTCAGCATCATGGATCACAACCAGGTGCGCCTTGGCTTCGGTCAGCGACACAGGTTCCTCAGCCGCTGGAATCAACGTGCGCAGCATGGGCTACTCCTGCGGGCCGGCGGCCTTGATTGCATTGGGATGGGAGTCGATCAGCCCGCCAAGGCGCAGCGCCTCGACGTGGGCCGCATCGACCTCGATCACTTGACCGACCTTGCCCAGGTGGTTGTCGCTCAGCACCAGCACCTCGACGGTTTCACCGGTGGCAGCCAGCGTGTCGGCCGGAGTCGGCGAGGTGTCCGGATCGACTTGACCATCCCCGCCGTCAGCGGCGGCACTGGAAGGCGAAGCGCTCGCGGCCGCGTCATCGTCGGCCGCAGCCCCTTGGGTCGCCGGTTCGCTGACCTCCGCGCCCGCTGCCGTCAAGGGCGCGCCGGTGTCATCCTCGGAAGCACCGGCTTCGCCCCCCCCCACCGACGGGGCGGAGGTATGGGTGTTCTTGGGTTTAGCCATGTCGTTCTCCAAGGGGCGCCCGAGATGGGCGCCCCTCATTGGTGGGCCAGGGCGATTACGCCGCAGCGCCGTGCTGGAAGGTCTTCACCGCACCGCCCACGTCGATCAGGTTGCCGCCCGAGCGCATCCAGGCCATGAAGCCCACCTGCCCCTTCTTGATGTAGGCCGAATCGTTGAAGCGGAACAGGGTCAGCGCCATCACGTCGCGGATCTTGTAGTAACTGAAATCGCCGAACGCGATCGACTTGGCCCCCGGAGCCGGCGCGGGCACGTGCTGATTGATGTTGATATCACGGTTCAGCAGGCGATCCGGCGCGCCGCCGGGGTTGCCCTGCTCGTAGCCCGGAACGAAGATCGGGCGGCCCTGGTCGTCCTTGACCTTGCGCACCAGCTTGAGCATGTCGTCGTGGAGCATCCACTTCGCCAGCTGGCGGTACGCCGGATCGATGCTGTGCTCCAAGTCGACCAGGTCATCGTAGGTGATGCCCGGCAGGGCCGACACGGCACCGATCTTGCCAACCGAGGCGGCAGTGATCAGGCCCATCGGCTGACCGTTGCCCGTACCCAGGGTGTAATGGCGGTTGGTGATGCGGCCCAGACGGGTCTGCAGGCGACGCTCAATGAAGCCGGCGATATCGGCCGTGCTGTCCTGCAGCAGCTCCCACGGCACGGTGACCACCTTGGAGCTGAACTTGTAGACCTGCAGCCCCTTGGTGCCGAACGACACGTCCTGATCCGTGGCCGACTGATTCTCGGCCACGATCTCGCCCTCTTCCGAGGTGCCGTCGCTTGTCGGGTACTGCATCGGCTCGCCACCGGCGGTGCTGAACACGTCAGCCACCTGACGCATGCCGCCGAAAGCCTTGAGGGCTTCCAGGATTTGCGCGGCCAAGCTGGTGGGCACCGTATAGCCCCCCTGCTCGGGATTGACGGCCGGGTTGCCCGACATGGCTGCATTGACCTGCTTCCAGTCCTCGGCGCTCAGGGCGTTGTCGCCGCCACGTGCCCAGCGGTCGAACAGACGCATCTCGTTGGTCGGCTCCTGGCCACCGCGGTTTCCGGCGGCGTGCTCGCGCACGCCCTGATCGCGCAGCGCTTCGTCGGCCGTAATGTCCATCACCTTCTGATGGCGCTCGATCGCCGCGTCGATGCGCTCGATCTCGGCCACGTTCTCGTCGTACTTGGCCTGGTTCTCCGGCGTCCACTTGTTGCCGTCGCCGGTGCTGGTGTCCAGCAGGTTGCGGGTGTCCATTGCCAGCGCGGTGCGGCGCTCCCGCTCGGCCTGAATGTTGAAGGGCATGGGCTATTTCCTTTTGTCAAAAAAAACCGCCTTTCGGCGGTCGGGAAGAACTGCGGGCGGGAGTCGCTTACGCAGCGGAGCGTTCCAGCAGCGCCAGACGGCGTGACAGGTTGGCCTTGTGGGCGACGGCGGCGCCGTCGTCGGGTACGGGGGCACGGTTGGCCAACGCAGCCGGGGCATTCTCGTAAGCGGACAGATCCCAGGTGTTGGATGCCTTCCTCTTGCCGACGACCTCCACCACGCGGTCGACGAAACCGTGTTCCTTGGCTTCGTCGGCCGTGAACCAGGTCTCTTTGTCCATCCACTGGACGATCTGCGTCTCATCCTTGCCAGTGCGGCGGGTGTAATCGCCGGCCAGCCCGGTATCGATCTTCGCCAGCAGCTCACCGGTCTTGGCCATATCGGCCTTGTTGCCGATAGCAACCGTCCAGGCGTTGTGGATCATGAAGCCGGCGCCCTGGCTGATTTCCACCTCGTCGCAGGCCATGCAGATGCCGGTGGCAGCCGAGGCCGCCAGTCCATCCACGTGGGCAATCACGGTCGCCTTATGCTGCGCGATGGCCGTCATCATCGATCGGGCCGCAAACACGTCACCGCCCGGCGAGTCGATGCGCAGATGGATCACGTCCGCGTTGATGCCGGCCATTGCTTGGGCAAACATCGTCTCGTCAATATCGCCCCACCACCCGCCGATGACGCCGTGCAGGTAGATCGTGGCCTCCTTGCCCTCGGTCTCCGCCCGGATGGGCTTGGACTGGCCGGCGTTGTTCTTGGCCAGCTGCAGCAGCTTAGGAATCGGCATCTTCAGGGTTCCTTTCAGGGTCATCGCCACCAGGCTTCGCCGGCGGCGGCTGGCTGTTCGGCTGGTAGAGCTTGTCGCCACCCTCGATGGGAGGCAGGTTCTTGAGGCGGCGGACTTCGTTGACGACCATCCAGCCTTGCGTGCCAGGGCCACCCAGCGCCTTGCTGAAGTACTCCCCCTGCGTCTTCGAGTCGCCGGCCATAAACATGTCCACGTTGTGCTCAACGAAGTAGCGCGGCGTTCGGAACAGCTTGCGGTTCAACTCATCCTTGATGCGCTTCAGGTGCGGCCCCAGCGTGAACTTCACGAAGCCGGTGCCCATACTCTCGATGCCACTGCCCCAGCTGGTCGCCTTGGTGGTTTCACCGATCATGTGTGGGGGCACACCGAATGCACGGGCCACGTCGATCACCTGCCACTGCCGGGACTCCAGCAGCTGCTGGTCGACCGCTGACATGGTCAGCTCGTGTACCTCCAGCCCCTCGGTGAGGACCAGCGGAATGCGGCGATTGCCCTGCACGCCGCCATACTTCTTGACCCAGGCGTCGCGGAAATCGTCCTGCTGTGCCGTGGTCATCTTGTTCGGCGTGCGGATAGCCACTTCCGGCTTGCCACCCTCGCTGAAGAACTTGCCGGCGTGCTCATCGCCCTGGATAGCGATACCGATGCCATTCCGCGCCCCCCATTGGATTACCGACATGCCGTGCACGCCATTGAAACCAAACCCGGGGAAATGAAGCACGTCGTCCTGGTCCACGGTGAAGTACCCGTCCGCGTCGTGGAACGTGTACTGCAGGCGCGTCGGTTCCCGTGGGCTGGTCTTCTCCTGCTTGAGGATCATCACCCTGTCACGGGGCCAGGGAATCAGTCCGGTCCCCACGCCGGCGCGGTTGCGCGTCATATACACCACGCCATCGCCGCGCAGCAGCATCTGGCCTACGATGAACTCCCAGCCAGCTGCACTCGACCAACCGGAGGAAAACTGCTCGTTCAGCAGCCACCAGTAATCGTGCTCAGCCCGCGTGCGGTGCCCATCCACCCGCTCAAAAACAGGAAGCGGCAGCTGCGCGATCGCGCCGGCCAGCAGAGAGACGGAAGCGAACACCGCCGAGACCCGCATCGCTGATTCCGGGCTGACGACAGCACCGGAGGCCGTCGTCGGATTCCCGAACACCTCGAACATGCCCATGCCGGAGGATTGGATCACCTCGCCGTCGACCAGGTTGCTGATCGTCGGCTCGATACGGTCGCGGGCATCGGCCCGCCGGTTCTTCTCGAATAGTCCGAACATTATTCGATCACCACGAAGCCTTGTTGGGTTGTGCCAGTGTCCCGCGCCTGCATGGCGCGGCCCATAGCCATAATTAGCGCCACCGCGCCGTCGATCTTGTTTTCCATCTTTTCCTTGCGTGGATAGACGTGCTCCTTGGCGTCCACCCTCGCCACGACATTGCCCATCATCCAGGTCATCGCCGCGTTACCGTCGTGCCACAGGCGGCGCGACAGGATCAGCGCTTCCACTTCCTTCATCGGCTCTGACAGGTTGCGCACGGACTGCGCCATCTCGACAACCGGCAGACTCTCCTGCTCTAGGCGGGTCATCAGGTAAGCGGCCTGGGCTGGGTCGAAGGCAATGTCCTGCACATCAATGCCCTGTGCCGCAATCTCCTTCAGCTCTTCCTCAATGAAGGCGTAGTCGGTCATGTTTCCCGGCGTGGCCACGATCAGCTCATCCAGCAGGAACTGCTGGTACTTCTCGTTTTCCTCCACCGCAGACTCGGGGACGTAGAAGCGCGGAATGGCGTAGAAGCTGTCGCCCTTCTCGAACAGCAGCACCACCGCGGCTACGTCCAGCTTCGAGGCCAGATCGACACCGACCCAGCAGGGGCATCCAGCAAAGTCCGAGATCTCAAACCGACGTTTCTGCCGCTGCCAGGCGAGCATGTTCATCCATGCCAACTTGGCACCCACCCAGTCGTTCAGGTGCTTGGTGCGGTACGCACTTTGCTTGCTGGCAGAGCGCTTTGCCTTAGCCAGCATGTCCACCAGGAACTGCTCAAATACCGAGACCCCGAAGTTCGGGTTGGCCTTTCGCAGCACTTCGGGATCGTCCCAGCGATCTCCCTCATCGAGGCAGTAGATAGCAGCGAACACTGTCTCGTCGGTCACCTCGCTGCGCAGGATGCGGATTGCATCGCTCCGCATCTCGAAGCACGGGCCGGAAAGGTTGGTCCCCGCCGTCGTGATGATCGACAGCAGGGGCTGCTCGCGCGCGCCCATACCGGTTTCCATCGCGTCGACCATGTGGTCGTCGTCGTGCTCGTGGTACTCGTCCACCAAGGCCGCGTGTGGGCTGGAGCCGTCGCCAGGCTTGCCGATCATTGTCTCGAACTTCGACATGTCCTCCATGACGAAGAGCGGGCCCGGGTTCTTCGGGTTGCCGGCCTGTTCGATGCCGAACCGAGAGCGCAACGCCGGCAGCTTCTGCACCATCTGCCAGGCCGGGCGAAATACTTCGTATGCCTGCTTTTCGCTGGTGGCGCCCGAGTACACCTCGGCGCCGGCCTCACCATCAGCGCAGAACAGGTACAGGCCGCGCGCAGCCAGGCGGAGCGATTTTCCGTTCTTGCGCGCAATCTCCTCGTAGGACCTGCGGAACCGCCTGTGACCGGTCTTCTTGTGGACCCAACCGAACAGGTTGCACTCGATGAAGCGTTGCCAGGGCTCCAACACCAGGAGCTTTTTCTGCGCCGCCCATTTGCCCTTGGTGTGCGGCATCTTCTCCATGAAGCGCACCGCACGGTCGGCCTTGTCGGCGTCGTACTTGTATGGCCAGTCAGCCCCCTTGCGCTTCAGGTCATCGAGGAAGCGCTGGCACGCCAACCGGATGTACTCGCCGGCGATGATCTTCCCAGCCGTCACGCCCTTGGCGTAGGCCTTGGCTGATTCGGTCGGCGTCATGGATCAGAACTCGTCGAATGGGTTGCCCTCCGGGGTCTTCTCGGTCCCCAGCTTCTGGCGGTCGGCCGGGGTCAACCCCAGCCGCGCCAGACAGCCGATCAGGTGGGAGTACTTGGCCGCGACGAACTCGCCGCGGTTGGCACGGAACTCGGAAAGCAGCGAGGACGCAACTTCCATGATGAAGCGGTCGGCGCTGGTGAGTACCCCCGGGAGGGCGCACTTCTCCAGCTCCTTCCACACCTCCGCGATCTGCGCCGGAAGATGGGAGGGCACCTTGCCCAATGACTTGCCCGTCGTGGGCGTTTCCTTCCTGTAGCGCTGGGGGTCTTTCTTGGGCGCGCCTTTCAGCTCGGCCAGCGCCCTCGGCTGTCGGTGGCGGGCCATCGGACCTCCAAATCCTGAAATTCAAATTCTGCGGATGCGCGAAAAAAGGGGGGCGCGCGTATCGGCCGAGGAGAGGCCTCAACTTTGCCCCTCCCCCCCCCTTTTCGTTCAGCTTTCTGTGGATAACTAGCAACTCATTCAGCTTCGCTGGTTTGGTCGCCATTCCTTCCGAACCCGCCGTTCTCTCGCGCCGTCTTCGCGCTATGGCACGGTCGGCACAGCGGCTGCAGGTTGCCGTCAGCGTGGTTGCCGTCGTCCCCGTCGATATGGTCGACCTCAGTCGCTGCGCGCGCCCTCCCCTGCGCAGCACAGCATCTGCACAGCGGCTCACGGGCCAGTACCACCCCACGTATTCGGCGCCACAGCGACGAGTTGGTGGGCAGCGCACGGCGTGCTTGCCTCCTGTGGACCTGGGCGCTGGTCTCCTTGTAGGGGCGCCAGCCGGCCGCTCGGTGCTGCGGTGGCCGGGTGGGCATCAGTAAGGGATCCCGTCCAGGTCGTTACGTGCAGGCTCGGCACCTTCATCCTGCAATGGTGCGCCGGCCTCCTCGCCGAGCAGCTGCGCCACCGACTGCACGAGCAAGCCCACATGCAACGCCAGCTCGGCGATCTGCTTGCCTTGCTGCTCAATAATCCCGACCAGGCGGTCGATGCGGCCGTCGGTGCTGCCCTCAATGAGCGCCGCCAGGGCAGCGTCAGCACCAGCGCGAGCCACCTGCTCAGCGGACAGTGCAGCCGCCAACTCTTCAATCCGTGGAGCGTCCATCACTCACCTTCGTCGTTTGCAGTACCAGGCCGCGGCGTATCCACGTCTCGACCCGGTCCCAGTTCGGCCCAACGCCCGTTGCCCGGGCGCACCACACCACCGCGGCGAGGTAGCAACGCAGCCACCACCGCATGCGGATGGATGCCATCACGGTGATGCGCATCAGAACTCCTCCACGTCCCAGCCGCCACCGTCGCGCTTGCGCCGGACCTTCACCGCAATGAAGCGGAAGGGGTACATTGCGGCGGCAATTTTGATCTTCGCCCTGGCATCGTCTTGCCAGTGACCCTTCACCTCGTGGCACTCCATGACTCCATCGGCAGCCATGACCGCGAAGTCCGGCGTGTAGAACGTGTTGTCGGCCAGCCGAAGCTTCATGCCCTCGAACCGGTGCCACTGAACCTCGCCCGCCGCCTGGAGCGCGCGCAGCCGCTCGGCATAGGCGGCCTCGGTCTTGTTCATCTCGCCGGTCTTCAGCCGGCCCAGGGCGAGCACTCGGCGGTTCATTTCGTCACCGGTTGACGGTCAGCCTCGATCACTTCTTGGCTGGCGAGGACGTGGTCGTCGGCGTCCCGGCCGACTTGAACAGCAGCTCCCGCAACCTCTGCTCGTAGTTCGGCGTGCGCATCACGTTCGACGGCGCCGGCGACGGCTTGGGACAGGAGGCTGGTACTACAGGTGGCGAGGTCGTCGCGCAGCTGGAGACGGCCAGCGCGCAGGTCAGCCACAACAGTGGCAGGGACGGTCGCGGCCGCAGTGCGGTCTTCTTCATGCTTCGCTCCGATGGTGGCCAGGTCTTGGGCCTGCTGGTGTTCGGCGGCACGGACCTGGTTCACTTGGTCCGTCACTGCCTCGGCGCCAGCAGCGCGCTGTTCGGCTTCACTGCCTTCTGCCCGGTCGGCACGCCAGGCCCAGCCAAGGCCGAACATGACGGCGGACCAGACGACGAAAGCCGCAACTGCGATACCGGTTCGGTTCATCAGGCAGGCTCCGGAGGGATTACAGCGCCGACCTGGCGCATGGCGCTCTCCAGCGTCAGCACGCGCAGGCGCAGCTTGTGGGCTTCTTCCTGCGCAGCCCGGCGCAGCGACATCTCTTCGGCCAACTGCACCGTGATGGCGGCTTGCGAGTCCTCCAGCGACTTAACCCGCTGGACCAAGCCGTTGAGCAGGTCCACGTTTGCATCAGTTTCGGTTCGCTCTTTTCGGCGAGACAGGACCGAACCCCACGTCTCGCGCACCAGCCACAACGCGACCGCGCTGCCAGCAAGCCACCAGGGCGCAGTGTCCTCGCCCATCATCCGATCGCCTTCATGGCAGCGGCGTAGTGCTTCGGCCAACGGTCAATGTGCGGCTTACCCGGCCTCCAGGCGTCCAGGTACTGCGCCCAGGCCACGGACACGTTGCCAATGGCCGGTAGGCGCTTCGGCAGGGTGAACAGCAGCAGGCGGGCGAAGCCTGCGGCCAGGATGTCGTCATATTCCAGCTGTGCAGGCACCGCAGCGGGCGTCGCAGCGACGCCCCGGGCGTTGCACAGCGCGGCAGCAGCGGCGCGGGTCGAGGGGTGGTTCAGCACCCCGCGCACGCCACCCTGCTCGAACTGCCACAGGCCACGGGCCGGGCCTTTGACTTGACGGCGGTGGGCCAAGGCAGATTCCTGGCCGGCAATGGCCAGCAGTTCTACGCGCGCCTCGGGCGAGTCGTAGCGTTCGGCTCCCAGCAGGGCGAGCGCCGGCACGACCACGTGTACCAAGCACTGCGCGGGTGTCATCGGCAGCGGCAGCTGTGACATTAGTGGAACTCCGGCATAGGTGCCCGCCCCTGCGCCGGCTGGGCACGAGGGTTGATCCGGCTGGGACGCGGGCAAAGAAAAAGCCCCGGCTTGGCCGGGGCTTGCGATTGGATGGTGGCAAGATTGCCCCCTTTTGCGATGACCTAGGAAGTCATCGTTACGCGGCCTTCGACAGCGCCCTGCTAAGCCTACTTGCAGCGCGCGATTCAGACTCTCGGAAGTGGTACAGCATCCATTCGTAGACCGGTCGCCAGAAGCGGCTGTACGCCGAACAGTCGGCGCCGATTGCATTTGCCCGCTTGCGGCCACTGAGCGGCTCAAAGCCACTTCCCCCGCAGTCTGCGCATCGGACGACACCCGCAATGGCCGCATCCAGTACGACCTTCCTGCCACCGCAGCGCGCGCACTCTGAGGCCCCAGCCATTTCAGCAATCACCGCCCCGGCCAGTACGCCAAGCTGCTCCATCGTGTTGTTCGGCCATGTCACAGCTCGCGCTCCCTCCAGGGCTTCCTCCGTCCTGCGTAGCTGGCGACGCTGCGCGTCCGTGATCTGGGCGCCGCCCCAGCCCATGCTGGCCTTGGCAATACCATAGTCAGTGCGGGCATCGGCAAGTGTGTGCATCTGCCGGGTGAATTCAGGCGCCACTAGGGCGATGACCGCCTGGCGTAGCTGCTCACGTCGGCGCTGACCGCTCTCCGGCCACCACAGTGCCTCCAACAGCTCACGCCCCAGTCCATCTGGCACGAAGGCGAGCGCAGCAAGGATATCCTCGGTGGACGGACCACCCGTGTTTCCGTCAAAGCTCATGGCCTTTGGCCCCGTCCGGCTGGACAGCAGCTCACGAACGTTTTTCATGCCTTTCCCCTTGTTCGCTCTCGTCGATTGATTTCACGGCGCAGCGCGCGTGCTCGGCGCAGTGCCTGCTCTGCCTGCTGCCTCTGGGCCGGGGCATTCCAAGCCCTGGCCCAGCGCATCGCGGCTATGTCTTGCTGGATGCTGCTCAGCAGCTCCAGCGCCTTGTCGTCGTAGCAGGTCAGGTCCATCCAGCCAGCTTGCCGCCCTTCCGTCGCACCACTCGCGACCTACCCCCCGCGCAGGATCCGTCGGTAATCCGCAACCACGGCCGTGACCTCGACCCGCCTCTGGGGGTCCGTCTGCTCCCAACTCGCCGACAGCCGCTGCACCCGGCCACCGCGCGCCACGAACTCCGCAACGGTCTCCCCCAGGACGGACGGACCTGCTGCCTTCCGTGCCGGCTTGGGGATCAGCGCCGCGCGTGCGCCGAGCGCCGCAACCGGCTCGGACCGAAAGTGCTCCAGTCGTACCTTCCGCCGCGCCGCGCGGCGCCGACCTTTCTCCCTCCTCCGCTCGGCTTGCTGCGCCTCGTTGAGGCGGGGCTTCTCCATCGCCTTCCCGGTCAAACTGAAACGGGCTGTCCCGGCAACACCCACCCTCGCGACGTAATTACGCGCGACCAGGTAGCGCAGAATCGAGATGACGCGGTCACGGTTCTCCTTCGCAGGCATTCCGGCTGCCGCGAGCAGTTCGTAAAGCTCCGCGTAGCTGCATCCGTCCGCAGGTGCTTTTGCCAATGCCGCGCGCACCTGCTCGGCGTAGGTCGTTGTATCGCTCATGCTGCCTGCCTCTGTTCGTTGACGAACGTCTGCTGTGCGATCAGCTCGTCGTCGGTGCCATACGCCTCGTGGAAGGTCCGCGAGCCGTCCATCAGGCTCGGGCCGTAGGTCTCGCGCATCGTCGCGAAGCTGTTCCCGCCCAGCGGGTGCCGTCGGTGGTGCCAGGTGCACAGCGCGTACCCGAACGCGTGGCCGCGCCGCAGGTTCCCGCTCTTGGCGTGGTTGTAGTCGCAGCCATAGACCACCAGCGGCGGCGCCAGCAGCTCCTG